>CAMHFA010000056.1 GCA_946184255.1 uncultured Bacteroidales bacterium | reverse complement strand
TGTTCGACAAACACATATTCACGGGCGTCTCCGGCAAGAACATGATCCGCCTGCTCGCACCACTCGTCCTTTCAAAGGAAGACGTTGACATATTCATCAAAGCATTGGAAGAAGTACTATGAAATCATTCCTGCATGTAGAAGACATAGGCGACCTTGGGAAGGCGCTCCAGGAGGCCCGTCAGGTGAAGGAGAACCCGTTCGCCTGGAAGGAACTCGGAAAGAACAAGACCATAATCCTGATTTTTTTCAACAGCAGCCTCAGGACCCGTCTCAGCAGCCAGAAGGCCGCCCTGAATCTCGGGATTGATCCGATAGTGCTGAACGTAGGGGCGGACAGTTGGAAACTTGAGTCCCGTCTGGGAGTGGTGATGGACGGAGACTCCAGCGAGCATCTTCGTGAAGCCATCCCGGTGATCGGGAGCTACTGTGACATCATCGGTGTCCGTTCCTTCGCCGGACTCAAGGACAGGGAGTTTGACTATGCGGAAACTATCCTTAACCAGTTCATTGACTATTCAGGGAAGCCGGTGATAAGCCTCGAGTCGGCCACAGTGCATCCGTGTCAGGCATTCGCCGACCTCATCACGATTGAGGAATACAAGGCCAAGGTCCGTCCAAAGGTGGTGATGACATGGGCCCCCCATCCCCGTGCCCTGCCTCAGGCTGTCCCTAATTCTTTCGCAGAATGGATGAATGCCGCCGATGTGGACTTCGTTATCACTCATCCTGAGGGCTACGAACTGGATCCCCTTTTCGTAGGGAATGCGAAGGTTGAATACGACCAGATGAAGGCCCTTGAGGGAGCGGATTTCGTCTATGCCAAGAACTGGAGCTGTCCGGGTACGGTCAATCCGGAGGATTATGGAAAGGTTCTCAGCAAGGACATGGACTGGATAGTGGATTCAAAGCATATGGCAGTGACGAATAACGCTTATTTCATGCACTGCCTGCCTGTGAGGAGGAACATGATAGTCTCTGACGAGGTGATTGACTCGCCCCGGAGCATAGTGATTCCTGAAGCAGCCAACAGGGTTGTCTCGGCACAGGTGGTAATGAAGAGAATGCTGGAGGAAATGAAATGATACGCGAAGGGTTGAACATAATCAAGGTCGGTGGGGCAATAGTTGAGGATGAAGAGTCACTGAAGGGCTTGTTGATGTCTTTCTCAGGTCTCCGCGGAAAGAAGATCCTTGTCCACGGCGGCGGGAAGATTGCGACGGAGATCGCCTCAAGGCTGGGTGTTGAGACCCAGATGATAGACGGACGCAGGATCACCAGCGCCGAGATGCTCAAAGTAGTCACAATGGTCTATGGAGGCCTTGTCAACAAGGACATAGTGGCCAGGCTCCAGGCTCTCGGGGAAAATGCCATAGGTCTGACGGGGGCTGACATGAACCTGATAATGAGCGTCAAGAGGCCGGTAGAACTGGTCAATTTCGGCTATGTCGGGGATGTTAAATATGTCAACACCCGTTCGCTGAAATCCATCCTTGAAGCGGGTGCCGTACCTGTCCTGGCTCCATTGACCCATGACAAGGAAGGCACAATGCTGAACACCAACGCCGACACCATCGCTTCTTCAGTTGCAAGGGCCCTGGCCGGAGATTATTCTGTCACCCTTACTTTCTGCTCTTCAACCCCCGGGGTCTTGAGGAATCTCGATGATCCAACGACCCTGGTGAAAACTATCTCCAAAGCTGATTTCGATTCTATGGTTTCGGATGGAACCATTTCCGAGGGGATGATACCGAAGCTCCAGAACGCTTTCGAGGCAATCAATGATGGAGTATCGAAGGTAGTCATCACTTCTCCTTCGGATTTGTCGGGAGGAACCACTATATTAGCAGATCCTGAAACAGATGATTGAAATGGACACGATTGGACTTCTCTCGAAACTGATAAGCATCCCCTCCATCAGCCGGGAAGAGGAGGCTGCATGCACATGCCTTGAAAACTGGTTGAAGGACAACGGTTTCAGCGGGGTCCACCGTGTTGGGAACAATCTCTGGATGGAATCGGAGGCCCCTTCTGGCAAGCCGACCATCCTCCTTAACGCCCATTTAGACACCGTCAAGCCTGCGTCAGGATATTCCCGAGACCCGTTCCAGCCATCCATCGAGGATGGGAAACTGTTCGGGTTGGGAAGCAACGATGACGGAGGCTCGCTCGTCGCCCTTCTGGAAGCATATTCATACCTCTCGTCAAAGCCTCAGCCATACAGACTGGTTTTTTCGGCGTCGGCAGAGGAGGAGGTCTGTGGCAAGAATGGTTTCGACCTGTTGCTCCAGGATTTTGGAAAAGTGGATTTCGGAGTGATAGGGGAGCCTACCGGGATGGATATGGCGGTTGCTGAAAAAGGCCTCATGGTCCTGGACTGCACCAGCCATGGAAAGAGTGGCCATGCTGCAAGGGAAGAGGGGGTGAATGCCATCTATGAGGCCCTTGCTGACATAGATTGGTTCAGGTCGTACCGTTTACCCAGGGTTTCAGAATTCCTGGGGCCTGTCTGTGACAATGATCTCGGCAGGGACTCAGCACAACGTGGTACCTGACAGGTGTGATTTCGTGGTGGATGTCAGACCCAATGGGATGTATTCAAATCCCGAACTGCTTGAACTGATCAAGGCTTCTGTTTCATGCGAAGTCAAGGAACGTTCAACCCGGATCGGGAGTTCCCATCTGCCGATGGAGCACCCTGTTGTTGTGAGAGGTCTTTCGCTGGGGCTCAGGCCATTCGGTTCCCCGACTACCAGTAACCAGGCGTTGTGCCCGTTCCCGACCATCAAGATCGGCCCCGGAGATTCGGCCAGGTCCCACGGTCCGGACGAATTCATAGGCCTCGACGAGATATCGGACGGAGTGAAGACTTACATCTCATTATTGGACGGATTGGAATTGTAATTATTGAATATGGCAAACAAACTTTGGGACAAAGGGTACGACGAAGACGCAAGGATCGATGCATTCACAGTCGGCCATGACCGGGAACTGGATCTGGAACTGGCCCCTTATGACATAATGGGTACCATTGCCCACATAACCATGCTTGAAAAAGTTGGGCTCTTGTCGAAGGAAGACCTTGATGTCCTTCTTCCGGAGCTCAAGTCATTGTACTCTCTTGCATGTGAGGGGAGATTCGAGATTGAGTCCGACGTGGAGGATGTTCATTCCCAGGTGGAGTTGATGCTTACCCGCAAACTGGGAGAGGTCGGAAAGAAGGTACACACCGGACGTTCCCGGAACGACCAGGTCCTTGTGGACCTGAAGCTATACTCCAGGGCTAGGATTGAAAAGACCGTCCACAAGGTTGAGAGTCTGTTCAAGACCCTTCAGGAGGCAAGCGAAAAGTACAAGGACGTTCTGATTCCCGGCTACACCCATCTCCAAGTTGCTATGCCTTCATCCTTCGGCCTTTGGTTCGGAGCTTACGCCGAGAGCCTCTGCGACGATGTCACCATGCTGAAAGCTGCATGGGACGTGGTGAACCGCAATCCCCTTGGTTCCGCCGCGGGATACGGATCGTCCGCTCCTCTCAATAGGACCTTGACTACCAAGCTCCTGGGTTTCGATGACCTTGACTACAACTCTGTCTTTGCCCAGATGACCCGCGGCAAGATGGAAAGGGCCGTAGCGTTCGCATATTCATCTATAGCCGAGACCATTGGCAGGCTGGCCTATGACGGATGTCTTTATTCGAGCCAGAATTTCGGCTTCATCAAGCTTCCTGATGCTCTCACCACCGGTTCCAGCATCATGCCCCACAAGAAGAATCCCGATGTTTTCGAACTTGTCAGGGCCCATTGCAACAAGATCCAGGGGGTACCGAACACAATCCGCCTTGTCACCGGCAACCTGCCTTCCGGGTATTTCAGGGACATGCAGATCCTCAAAGAGGTCTTCTTCCCGCTGTTCGACGAGATGGATTCCTGCCTTGACATAGTGGAATATGCGATAAAGGGCATGGAGGTCAGGACAGACATTATGTCCGAACCGAAATACAAACTGGCCTTCAGTGTCGAGAAAGTAAACGACCTTGTGGCGGAAGGGGTCCCGTTCAGGGATGCCTACCGCAAGGTTGCTGCGTCAATTGCTGATGGATCATTCGACCATTCAGGGAAGCTCTCCCATACCCATGAGGGGTCCATCGGCAACCTTTGCAACGACCGGATCGCTCAAAGGATGGAAAACCTTCTTTCAGGATTCGGTTTCGGTAAGGTATCGGATGCGATAGCAGCCCTTGTCAAATAATCCTGCATTTTTTTTCGGTTTCCGTCAGAAATCGGTAATTTTGTAAGATTTTTCAGAATAATATGCAGGAAATTAGGAATATAGCGCTTATCGCGCATGTCGATCACGGCAAGACTACTCTGGTGGACAGGATGATCTACCAGGCTAATCTGGTACGCCAGCCGGAGAATCTTGGCCAACTGATCCTCGACAACAACGACATCGAGAGGGAAAGGGGAATCACAATCCTCGCCAAGAATGTCTCCGTGACATACAAAGGGGTGAAAATCAATATTATAGACACTCCTGGCCATAGCGATTTCGGAGGAGAGGTGGAAAGGGTACTGAACATGGCCGATGGAGTCCTTTTGCTTGTGGATGCCTTCGAAGGCTGCATGCCCCAGACCCGTTTCGTCCTCCACAAGGCCCTCCAGCTCGGCAAGAAGCCCATCGTAGTTGTTAACAAGGTGGACAAGCCGAACTGCCGCCCCGACGAGGTCCAGGAGGAAGTCTTCGACCTGATGTGTGCCCTTGATGCCAATGACGAACAGCTTGATTTCAAGACCATATTCGGAAGTGCTAAGCAAGGTTGGATGTCAGAGGACTGGAAAAACCCTACTTCGGACATCACTCCGTTGCTCGATGCCATCCTGGAGGTGATCCCCGCACCGAAGATTGTCGAAGGTACTGTCCAGATGCAGGTCACTTCACTGGAATATTCACCTTATGTCGGCAGGATCGCAGTCGGAAAGGTTACACGCGGGGCCCTTCGTACCGGAAGCCAGGTGAGCCTTTGCAAGAGGTATGATGTAATAGAAAAGCACAAGGTGAAGCAGCTCATGGTCTTCGACGGCCTTGGCAAGACGAATGTTGACGAAGTCCGTTGCGGAGACATCTGCGCCGTCGTCGGAATCGATGGCTTCGAGATAGGTGACACTATCGCCGACTACGAGAATCCCGAGGCTCTTCCTCCGATCTCCATCGACGAGCCTACGATGAGCATGCTCTTCACCATCAACAATTCCCCGTTCTTCGGGAAGGATGGAAAATATGTTACTTCCAGGCATATAAAGGACCGTCTTGACAAGGAACTTGAAAAGAACCTTGCCTTGAAGGTTAAGCCAGGCCTCAATGCAGATTCCTTCATAGTTTATGGACGTGGAGTGCTTCATCTTTCGGTGCTCATCGAAGAGATGCGCCGCGAGGGCTTTGAGCTTCAGGTCGGCCAGCCAAAAGTGCTGGACAAGACCATCAACGGACAGCGCTGTGAGCCGATTGAAGACCTTTCCATTGAGGTTCCTGAGAATTTCGTCGGCACCGCAATCGAACTGGCTACCCGCAGGAAAGGTGCCCTGATCCACATGGAGCCCAGGGGAGACCGCACCCTGCTTCAGTTCGACATCCCTACCCGCGGACTCATGGGTCTCAGGAGCAATCTCCTGACAGCTACACAGGGAGAGGCCATCATGGCCCACCGTTACAAGGAGTACCAGCCTTTCAAGGGAGAGATTGACAACCGTACTAATGGTTCATTGGTGTCCCTTGAGACCGGCAACGCGATAGCATATTCAATGAACAAACTCCTGGACAGGGGAAAGTTCTTCGTGGATCCCGGAGAAGAGATCTATTGCGGCGAGGTTGTGGGTGAGCACACCCGTGAGAGGGACCTCAACATCAACATCTGCAAGACCAAGAAACTCACCAATGTGCGGGCGGCCGGTTCGGACGAGAAGATCCTTCTGCCTCCTCCCATCAAGATGTCCCTCGAGGAGATGCTTGAATATATCCGTGAGGATGAGCTCGTTGAGGTCACTCCGCACCACATGAGAATCCGCAAGATCCTCCTTGATCCGATGGACCGCAAGCGCAGCGGAAATGGTGGAGACGAAGAATAGTTGAAACTATTCAAAAAGATTTTTTATCAAGGAAAATTTTTTATACCTTTGCAACCCTTAATCTGTTTGGCGAAGCGATGAAAGATGATTTTATAGTTCCTCTGAACGGGTTGGCGCAGGGCCGGACAACGTTCCGGACGCGTATAGGGAAAAAGTTCTTTGAACATTTTGAGAATTCAGAAATCCTTGACGCAGAGCTAGATGCCGAAGTGGAGATTGAAAAATCAGGCCGTTTCGTCGGTGTGGACTGCAGGGTTGAAGGAAATGTAACGGTTATCTGCGACAGATGTCTTTCAGACCTGATAATCCCGGTCCGTACGGATTTCAAGCAGAGCGTCAAGTTCGGTGAAGGGGAGTCCGCTTCCGGCGAGATGGAAGGAGACAGGGAGATTGTCTGGCTTCCAGTTACGGAAGAGAACCTGGACCTGAGCCAGGCAATATACGACTACATCTGCCTGTCGCTGCCTGTCCAGAGGGTCCATGAGGAAGGGGAGTGTGATCCTGAAGCGATGAAGTATCTGAGTTCTGAAAATGGCGAAGAACCTGTGCAGAAGGACTTCTCGACCCCCTTTGCGGGCCTGAAGGACCTTCTTGGCAAGAAAGAATAATAAAATTAAAGAATATTTATCATGGCACATCCGAAACACAAAGTCTCCAAGCAGAGAAGAGACAAGAGAAGGACTCACGACTTCGCTCCGGTACCTACTCTGGCCACTTGCCCCAACTGCGGCGCTACCGTGATGTATCATCACGTCTGTCCTGAGTGCGGTTACTACAGAGGTCGTCAGATCATCGAGAAGAGCGCTGAATAAGACTCATTCCCGAATAATGGCCTCATAGTTCAACGGATAGAACGGAAGTTTCCTAAACTTTAAATCGAGG
>CAMHFA010000055.1 GCA_946184255.1 uncultured Bacteroidales bacterium | reverse complement strand
ACGGCTTCTTCATTACTATAGTATTGAAGAGAAGGTTGCTCAGAAGCACGCCGAGAGTGAATATGACAGAGGCGGTGTAAGGAGTGGCATACGGATGGACAAAAGGTTCAACTCCTGTCACATTACCCATTCCCCTCATGACGAATGAAGAGAAGAAGGACATCACGATACCGGCGATCAGGGCGAGGATAACACCCTTCCTCTGGTCGGCCTTGCTGACATTGGACTCCCCCTTCTTTCCGGAAGCGACACCATTGCAGATGATGGCGATCACTACAAGGGCTACTCCTAAGGCAAGAAGGACCGCATTACCCTTGTTGTTAGTGATATAATTGTTGATCACACCGAGCACAAGTGCGATGCCGACTCCCAGAGGAAAGGCCACAGACATACCGGCGATAGAAGTGGAAGCGCTGAGAAGGATGTTTGAAGCATTGAAGATGATGCCTCCAACCAGGATCCATCCTACATTCTTCCATGACAGATGGCTGATATTATAGAAGAATGACTCACCGTCAGTGCCGAAACTGCCGAGGGTCAGGGCAAGGATAAGGGCAAACAAAACCATTCCTATCACATAATCCCAATAAAAGAGTTCATACCTCCAACTCTTTGCGGATGAAGCAGAGAAAAACTGCCAGTGCGTAACTGTTAACAATAACCATGAGTCTGAATATTATGAAAAGTTAGTAGTCAGTGTCTTCTTCGCAAGTTACGGATTTTACATAAAAAATAAAAGGATGGACAGCCAAAAAGACTGTCCATCCGGAATACTTCATAAGGACGATGTTTACTACATCATTCCTCCTGCGGGCATTGCAGGAGCAGCCGGCTCCTTCTCAGGGATGTCCACAATACCGCATTCGGTAGTGAGGAACATTCCGGCGACTGAGGCTGCATTCTCGAGTGCAACGCGGGCGACCTTGGTAGGATCGATGACACCGGCCTCGAAGAGGTTGACAAATTCATCGGTACGGGCATTGTAACCGAAATCACCCTTCTGCTCACGGATCTTCTGGATAATTACGCTGCCTTCGACACCTGCATTCTCTGCAATCTGGCGAAGAGGCTCCTCGATGGCACGGGCCACGATGTGGATACCGGTGGTCTCGTCCTCGTTGTCACCCTTAAGGTTCTTGAGAGCTTCGGCTGCACGGATATAAGCCACTCCGCCACCAGGCAGATAGCCTTCCTCGACAGCAGCACGGGTTGCATTCAAAGCATCCTCGACCCTGTCTTTCTTCTCCTTCATCTCAATCTCTGAACCAGCTCCGACATAGAGCACTGCAACGCCGCCGGCGAGTTTGCCGAGCCTTTCCTGCAGCTTCTCCTTGTCATAGTCGGAAGTAGTGGTCTCGATCTGTTTGCGTATCTGGGCCACCCTGTCAGCGATGTCTTCCTTGACACCGGAACCACCGACGATAGTGGTGCCGTCCTTGGTGATAGTGACCTTCTCAGCCCTTCCAAGCATGTCGGGAGTGGTGTTCTCGAGGGTGAATCCCCTTTCCTCGGACACTACGATAGCACCGGTCAGGGTAGCGATGTCCTGAAGCATCTCCTTACGGCGGTCTCCGAAACCGGGAGCCTTGACGGCAGCGATCTTGAGAGTGCCACGGAGCTTGTTGACCACGAGGGTGGTAAGAGCCTCTCCATCGACATCTTCAGCGATGATAAGCAGAGCCCTTCCTTCACGAGCGATAGGCTCGAGAATAGGAAGGAGGTCCTTCATCGTGGAGATCTTCTTGTCGCAGATAAGGATGGAGCAATCGTCAAGGACAGTCTCCATCTTGTCAGGATTGGTCATGAAATAAGGGGAGATGTATCCTCTGTCAAACTGCATACCTTCAACGACCTTGACCTCGGTCTCGGTGCCCTTGGCCTCCTCGACTGTGATGACACCGTCTCCCTTGACCTTGGACATGGCATCTGCGATGAGCTTGCCGATCGTGCTGTCGTTGTTGGCGGAAACAGTTCCGACCTGCTCGATCTTGGAATAGTCGCTGCCAACCTTCTTGCTCTGCTTCTTAAGATCCTTGACAACTGCTGAAACAGCCTTGTCAATACCTCTCTTGAGGTCCATCGGATTAGCTCCGGCGGTGACGTTCTTGAGACCCACGTTGATAATTGCCTGGGCAAGGACGGTTGCGGTAGTCGTACCGTCACCTGCCTGCTCATTAGTCTTGGAAGCGACTTCCTTGACCATCTGGGCACCCATGTTGCAATACCTGTCCTCGAGTTCGACCTCCTTGGCGACGGTCACACCGTCCTTGGTAACCTGGGGGGCTCCGAATTTCTTATCAATAACTACGTTACGTCCCTTAGGTCCGAGGGTAACCTTTACTGCATCAGCAAGAGCATCCGCTCCTTCCTTCATCTTGGAACGGACATCAACGTTGAATTTTATCTCTTTTGCCATGATATTTCCTCCTTGGTGTTTTTATAAGATAGCTAGAATATCCGACTGCTTCACGATAAGATACTTCTTGTCTTCGAAGGTAACCTCCGTGCCAGCGTATTTCCCATAAAGGACTTCCTCACCGACTTTAACCTCCATCGGTTCATCCTTCTTTCCGGGGCCAACGGCTATCACCTTGCCCTGCTGGGGTTTCTCTTTTGCTGTGTCGGGAATGTAAATTCCTGAAGCTGTCTTTGTCTCGGCCTCCTTAGGCTCGATCAAGACTCTGTCTGCCAATGGTCTGATCATGATATGAATAAATTTAAATGTTGTTTATCGTTACGGTCCCGATTCACGGGAGGCATCCAGATGAAATCAAAGGCTGTGCCATCCGGAAGCGACTGACAAATTGTCACAAGGAGGAATTGAACGGTCCAAATCTTGTCAATAATCCAGACAATGGTTATATTTGAAGAATAATAATTACTAAGGATATTCATACAATATGAAAAGACATAGCGGTATCATCCTGGCCATCCTGGCCATAGCTGTTTTGATTCCTCTCAGCTCATCATGCAGCCGCTTCGGCAAGAGCAAAGGACAGAGCACTGAGTTCGCAACTTTTATCAAGGCTCACACAGGAGGTATCATCTCAGACAGGTCCACAATCCGTGTGGAACTTGCTTCTGACATTCCCGGTGCCATGCCCGGAGCCGACATAAAGGATGGAATCCTGACATTCACGCCACATATCAAAGGAACCACAAGATGGCTGACCAGCAATACCCTGGAATTCATCCCAGAAAGCGGGGCTTTAAAGAACGGGCAGTCCTATGTAGGTAAGCTTCAGCTTGACAAGATCCAGAAAGTCGGGGCAAGGAAATTCCGCCAGTTCCAATTCAGTTTCCTTGTGGCCATCAAGGAAGCTGTATTATCCCTCGACGACATATCGATCCAGGCCTCTTCTCCAGACAAGGCAAATGTCAGCGGCACAATCTCCCTGACGGAAGAGCTGCCAGTTGAGCAGGTCAGGGAAATGATGGAATACAGCTACCCCGGCAACTCGGCTGAATTGTCCGTCACTGCCGGCCAGGACCAGCTCCTCTACCATTTCGACATCCTGAACCTTGAGCGTTCTGACAAGGACAACACCCTGAAGGTCTGGATGAAAGCCGGAAACACCGGATTCGTTACCGATTCAAAGCTGGAAGTGACCATACCGTCCACCAAGGGGTTCAGGGTAATGGACGCCGAAAGGGTTGAAGCCGATGATCCCTATATCAACATCTATTTCTCCAATCCCCTCGCAGACATGGACGACTATTCAGGTCTGTTTACTTTAGAGGGAGTAGGAAAGTACTTCCTTCAAGTCGAGGGAGCTAGGGTAAAAGTTTTCTACGAGTTGCCGGGAGACGATCTGGTTACGCTGAAGATCTCGGATGCCGTGAAAGGGTACAACGGGGTACGGCTCGGTGAGGACTATTCAAAATCTTTCTCCCCTGCAGAAGAAAAGCCGGCGGTGGAGATTCCCTTGACGGGAACCATCCTTCCCAACTCGAAGGAACTCATCCTCCCGTTCAAGGCAGTGAATCTGAAAGCCGTCGATATCAGCATTGTCCAGATCTACGAGGATAACGTACTGATGTTCCTCCAGGATAACGACCTTGATTGTAATAATTCCCTGAGGAGAAGCGGCAGGCTTGTTTACCGAAGGAGCATCAGGCTCGACTCGGATCCTTCCAAGAATCTTCATAAATGGCAGGACTACAGTGTGGACCTTTCCGGCCTTTTCAAACAGGAAGCCGGTGCGATCTACAGGGTAAAATTGTCATTCAAGCAGGATTATTCAGTGTACGGAAAAGCCGCCAGTTTCAAGAGCGGTACTCCGGCTGATGAACTGGTCAACATCTCTTCAGTGGAGCTTACCGAGGATGACTACAAGGAATGGGACAGGCCTGATCCCTACTTCTATGAAGGCTATTACCACGACTGGACCAAATATGTCTGGGAAGACAGGGACAATCCTCAGAAGCCATCATTCTACATGGAAGAATCCAGGTTCCCTTCGATCAATCTCCTGACCTCGAACCTCGGAGTCATTGCAAAATATTCAGGAGGCGACAAACTCTGGGTCAGCGTGAGTGACATCCTCACCGCGGAGCCGGTGTTCAACGCCGAGCTTTACGTTTACAGCTATCAGCTCGAAGAGATCGGTTATGCCAAGTCCGGCACTGACGGAATGGCAGAGATCGATCTCTCGGGAAGGCCGTTCGTGGTGGTGGCAAAGCGTGGAGGAGCAACCAGCTATCTCAAGGTGACTGATGGTGATGAAAAGTCTCTCAGCCGTTTCGACGTGGGAGGAAAAACCCTTGAGAAGGGCTTGAAGGCATTCATTTACGGTGAAAGAGGTGTCTGGAGACCGGGAGATACTCTCCATGTCACACTGCTTCTCGAGGATAAGGATGACCGGATTCCCGACAAGCATCCTGCCGTCATGGAACTCTATACCCCTGAATCAAGGTATTACACCAAGATTATAAACGGTAACGGAAAGGACGGGTTCTATGTGTTCGACATCCCTACCAAGGATGAAGACCCTACCGGAGACTGGACAGCCTACTTCAAGATCGGAGGAGCAACCTTCAGGAAGAATCTGAAGATCGAAAGCATAAAGCCCAATAGGTTGAAGGTCAATCTCGACATGGAGGGGGCCATCGAAGGAGGAAAGACCTTCCCTCTGGGAATATCTTCGAACTGGCTGACCGGGCCAGCCGCTTCCGGCCTGGCAGTCAAGGTTGACATGACCTTGAGGAGCGGAGCCTCTACCTTCAAAGGTTACGAAGGGTTCAAATTCACCACTCCCCTCTCCGAGTTCTCCAAAAGCGAACACAACCTCGTTGACACCCGTCTCGACAAGGATGGGAAAACAAGGGTGAATGTAGAAATGCCACCGGCAGAAGATGCTCCGGGAATGCTTGCTGCAGACATAGTAACCTCTGTCCAGGAGCCCGGCGGAGACATCAGTTTCAACACCATGACCGTGCCCTATTCCCCTTACCAGACTTACGTAGGAGTTAAGGTTCCTACTGAGGGAGAAAGCCAGTTCCTTGAAACAGACAAGGACTACAAGATCGAGGTAGTGGCTGTTGACAAGGAAGGTAAGCCCGTTACAGGAGAGAATCTCTCCTATGCAGTCTATAAGATCAAATGGAGCTGGTGGTGGGAAAGCAGGAATGAAAGCCTTGACTCCTATGTCAACAGTTCATCGACTGAACCTCTTTCAACCGGAGAGTTGAAGTCTGGCAAGAATCCCAGCACGATCCCCTTCAGGGTTGACTATCCCGACTGGGGACGTTACCTTGTTATAGTCAAAGACAATGACAGCGGTCATCTCTCCGGAGACATCTTCTATGTTGACTGGCCGGCCTACAGGGGGCGTTCTGCCAAGACCGATCCGGATGGCCTGACAATGTTGTCTTTCTCAACAGACAAGGACAGCTACGAAGTAGGCGAAAAAGTAAAAGTTTTCATCCCGGCTGCATCAAAGGGACAGGCCCTGGTCTCACTGGAGAATTCCAGGGAAGTGATCTCCAGGGAATGGGTCAAGGTTTCCGGAGAGGAAGACATGACCTATACCTTCAAGGTGACTGAGCAGATGGCTCCCAACTTCTACATCCATGTCTCACTTCTCCAGCCCCACGAGAGAGCTGACAATGACCTTCCGATAAGGCTTTACGGAGTACGTCCCATATCTGTCAATGACAATGAATCCCATCTTGTTCCACTCATCGACATGCCGGATGTCCTCAGCCCCGAACAGGAATTCAGGGTGAAGATCAAGGAGAAGAACGGGAAACCCATGACATACACCCTTGCCATCGTGGATGAAGGCCTCCTGGACATCACCGGATTCAAGACTCCGGATCCTTGGAAGTTCATGTACGAGAGGGAAGCCCTTGGGGTCAAGACCTGGGATCTTTATGATTATGTCATCGGCGCCTACAGCGGGAGGTTCTCTCCACTGTTCAGCATCGGAGGAGACGAAGATGTCATAGTAGGAGCCAAGAAGGACAACCGCTTCAACCCGGTCGTACAGTTCATGGGTCCGTTTACGCTGGCTACAGGATCCGCCACCCACAAGATAAGGTTGCCTATGTACGTGGGAAGCGTCAGGGTGATGGTGGTAGCTGCACATGATGCGGTTTACGGCAATGCAGACAAGACCGTACCTGTCAGGTCTCCTCTGATGGTTCTCCCCACCCTGCCCCGGGTCATCGGTACAGGAGAGAAGGTTACCCTCCCGGTCAATGTGTTCGCTCTTGAAGGATCGGTAAAATCAGCAGACGTCAGTGTCAAGGTTGAAGGTCCCTTAAGCGTTACAGGAGTGAAAAAGGTCTCCCTTGCCTTCCAGGAGCCTGGAGACAAGCTTGTCAACTTCGCTCTGGAAGCAGTCGGTGAAGGGATAGCCAAGGTTACCGTCCTGGCTGAGGGCAGTGGTCAGAAAGCATCCCAGACGATTTCAATCCAAGTCCGTAACCCTATCCCTCCGACAGTGGAGGTAACGAGAATAGCTGTCGGTAAGGGAGAGACCAGGCACCTGGGCTATTCCCCGTTCGAATCAGGTGACAACAGATGG
>CAMHFA010000054.1 GCA_946184255.1 uncultured Bacteroidales bacterium | reverse complement strand
GGATATGACCTTTTCCTCCCTTTGATCCTCACGGCCACTATAGCTTTCGGATCGACAAGGCTTGTGGAGAAATATTCAATCTACACCAAGCGAATCGCCCAGAGAGGGGAGCTCCTGACCCATGACAGCGACCAGGCGGTACTTACCCTCCTCCATGTTTCCGATGTCATCGAGAATGACTTCTCGACCATAAAGATCGATGACACTCTGGGAAGACTGGTCGAGGTGGTCTCTGAGTCGTCCAGGAATATCTTCCCCGTCATAGATTCAAAGGGGCGTTTCCAAGGCTATGTGTCCCTTGAGGATATCCGCAAGGACATGTTCCGTTACAAGGAGTACGACACTCTCCATGTTTTCAACTTCATGAGGAGCGCCGAGGAATATGTTTACGAAGATGAGGGGATGGATTCCGTCATGAAGAAGTTTGAAACCACGTCGGCATGGAACCTTCCGGTGGTAAGGCGTGCCGACAGATCCTACATAGGTTTTGTCTCGAAGTCCAAGATATTCTCCGCTTACAGGGATGAACTGAAGATTGTCTCACAGGATTAAGCCATGAAAAAGATTTACATAGACTGGATAGCCGGTAAACTTGGTGTCAAGGACTGGCAGGTTGAAAACTGTGTCAGGCTGTTTGAGGAAGGGAGTACAATCCCGTTCATCAGCCGCTACCGCAAGGAGAAGACCGGCGGACTTGATGATTCACAGGTGGCGGAGGTGAAGCACTGGGCGGATGTATTCGCCGAGATGGAGAAACGGAAAGCCGGGATCCTTTCCACCATTGAAGAGCAGGGGAAGCTTACGCCTGAACTTAGGGCCAGGATCGAAGGCTGTCTGGTTGCTGGAGAGCTTGAGGACCTTTATCTTCCTTATCGTCCAAAGCGCCGGACCAGGGCGACCGTCGCCAAGGAGAATGGCCTCGAACCTCTCGCCGATTTGATGTGGAATGTAAAGGTGAATGATCCAGAGGCTGAGGCAAGGAAGTATGTCGGTGAAAAGGTCCAGACGGTTGAGGATGCTCTGGCAGGGGCTAGGGACATCCTTGCAGAAAGGTTTTCCGAGTCTGCAACGACGAGGGATTCGCTCAGGAAGATATTCAGGGCAAGAAGGATTCAGTCCAAGGCTACACGTGCCGCTTCAGAGAATCCTGAGTCTTCAAAATACAGGGCTTATTTCAATTTCTCCATGCCGCTCCAGCGCATCCCTTCCCATAACTTGCTCGCAATCCTCAGGGCGGAGAAAGAGGGTTTTCTTTCCGTTGACCTTGATACAGATGCGGAGAGATGTGGTAACAAGATTTACTACGATTTCTGCCAGGAAAGGCGCTACCCGGGAGGTAAACTAGCAGAACAGGTCCGGATGGCTGTGGATGACTCATTCAAGCGTCTCCTTGAGCCGTCCATTACCAATGAGGTGATTAAGGAGGCAAAGGAAAAAGCTGATCTGGAGTCCATAGCAGTATTTGGTGATAACCTTACTCAGTTGCTCCTGTCCCCTCCGGTAGGGCAGAAGAGGACGATGGCCATAGATCCGGGATTCAGGAACGGATGCAAGATAGTCTGTCTGGATGCCCAGGGCAACCTCCTTCATCATGAGATCATCTTTCCCCATCCTCCCCAGAGCGAGAAGGTAAAGTCGATAATGGCGGTTTCCGACATGATCGAGAAATATGGAATAGAGGTTATTGCCATAGGGAACGGTACGGCATCAAGGGAAACCGAAGATTTCATAAAAAGGGTCGGCATTCCGGATAGTGTCAAGGTCTATACTGTCAGCGAGGACGGGGCTTCCATCTATTCCGCTTCAGAGGTTGCCCGTAAGGAGTTTCCTGACGAGGATGTGACCGTGAGGGGAGCGGTTTCCATTGGACGACGGCTTATGGACCCGCTAGCCGAACTGGTCAAGATCGATCCCAAGTCATTGGGAGTGGGACAGTATCAGCATGATGTGGACCAGAATCTTCTCAGGGAGAAACTGGACAACACCGTGGCCTTCTGTGTGAACAGCGTAGGGGTAAACCTTAACACCGCAAGTTCATATCTTCTCAGTTATGTCTCTGGAATAGGGCCTGCCCTGGCTTCGAACATAATCTCGTTCCGCACGGAATCAGGCTCTTTCACCTCACGCGACCAACTCAGGAAGGTTCCGAAGCTGGGACCCAAGGCATTTGAACAGTGCGCTGGTTTCCTCAGGATCCATGGCGCTGAGAATCCTCTCGACAATTCCGCCGTTCATCCGGAGTGCTATCACATAGTGGACAGGATGGCTTCAGATCTCGGTGTGTCCACGCGGGAACTTGTTGGGAATGATAAGCTTATCAAGACAATTGATGCCTCCAGATACGTAGAAGGCGATTTCGGCCTTCCTACCATCAATGACATACTCAAGGAGTTGTCAAAACCTGGAAGGGATCCGAGGCAGCAGGCACAGGATTTCAGTTTTGCGGAAGACGTCCGTGAGATCGATGACCTGAAACCAGGCATGGAACTACCAGGAATTGTAACCAATGTGACAGCCTTCGGGGCTTTTGTGGACATAGGAATCCATGAAAACGGACTTGTCCATGTCTCGCAGATGAAGGGGGTAAGATTAAAACTTCATCAAAGGATCAAAGTAAGTGTCATTTCGGTCGATCTAGATAGGAAACGAATCTCACTCAGACTGATTTTTTAAAACATTTTTTATGGATAATCATAAAAATTAATCTTGGTTTTGTTATTATTTGTTGGATTATTATGCTTATATTTGTGAAACTGAAAGATAACTTATAACCAACATTACCAGCTCCAAGAGCTTTTGTAATAGCAAGGCGGTGATCTATATGTTCTCCGCCTTTGCTGTTATTATATAGTTGAGGATACTATCCTAAGAGGATAATGTGGGAAGAAAACGTAACTGCCTGGGATTCGATTGTGCGGTCTCTGGACACATCGTACCATCTTTCACGACCCTGATTCCATTGATCCAGACCATTTCTACCCTGCAGCACGGTTTGACTCCTTCGTAAGGTGTCCAGCCGCATTTGTATGCGGGGGTTCCGAAAGGCTGTCCTCCTGCGGGGTCGATAACGACCAGGTCAGCGAAACATCCCTTTTTCAGGAAGCCACGACTCTCAATGCCGAAAATCGATGCGGGTTTTTCTGAAAAAGCAGAAGCGATCCTTGTAAGCGGGATGCCCTGTGACATGGCAATGTGGACAGCCATCGGCAGGGACTGTTGTACTGAAGGCAGTCCGGAGGGGCAGGTGAGGTAAGGTCTGCCCTTTTCTTCTGGAAGATGTGGGGCATGGTCAGAACCAATAGTGTCGATGGTGCCGTCAGATAGGGCTTCTATCAGAGCACTCCTGTCTTCTGCTGATTTTACGGCCGGATTGCTCTTTAGCATTCCTCCCATCCGGGCATAATCTTCATCACTGAACCATAAATAGTTTACGGAAGTCTCAGCAGTTATGAATGGGTTGATTCTCTTCGCTTCCCGAAGCATTTCCACCTCCTCGGAAGTAGATACATGGAGAACGTGAAGACGTGTGCCGTACTTGATTGCAAGGTCTAGTGCCTTCCTGGTGGATTTGATGCAGGCCTCCCTGCTCCTGATCTGTGGATGCATCGGGAACGGGATGCTTTCCCCATACTTTTCACTGGCTTCCAGGAGGTTTTTCTTTATGATACCTTCGTCTTCGCTGTGGACCAGGATCGGCTTTCCATGTATTCCAAAGACTTTTTCCAGTGCGCTGTCCCTATCTACCAGCATGTTTCCGGTGGATGAACCCATGAATACCTTTATGCCCGCAAACCTGGTCCCCAGACCGAGGGAGATATATCTCTGGATCTGCTCTATGTTGTCGTTCGTAGCTCCGATGTGGAATCCGTAATTGGCTAATGAAGAACCGGATGCGCGTTGTAACTTATCTTCGAGGGTGGATAGGTTCACTGTGGGGGGATTGGTGTTGGGCATGTCCACGAAGGAGGTGATGCCCCCAAGTAGGGCTGCGGCGGACTCGGAAGCGATGTCAGCTTTCCGGGTCATTCCCGGTTCCCTGAAATGGACGTGGGTGTCGATTCCTCCGGCCATCAGTATTTTCCCTTGCAGGTCGACTTCGTCTGCAGCGGGCCATTTCTTATGCTTTCCCCCTGGCCAGACTCCTGAGATGCGTCCACCTTCGATACCGAGATCCCCAATGGCCGACGAATTACCCGTGACCATTGTCGCATTCCTGAGGATCAAGCGGTCTGTCATTGTGCCCTGCGGTGGAACTTTCTGAACCTAAGCTTTATAACGCCCCAAAAGGCTTCTCCGAAGATTCCGCTGCTCATCTTGGAAGTTCCGAGTTTGCGGTTGACGAAGATGATAGGAACTTCCACGATCTTGAAGCCGAGTCTCCAGGCTGTGTATTTCATCTCAATCTGGAATCCGTAACCTTTCATCCTCACGTCGTCCAGGTCGATGGTGCTCAATGCTTCACGGCTGTAGCACTTGAAGCCGGCAGTGCAGTCATGGACTTTCATCCTGAGCACCCTGCGAACATACTTGGAAGCGAAGTAGGACATCAATATCCTTCCAAGCGGCCAGTTGACGACGCTGATCCCATCGCAGTAGCGTGAACCTATAGCCACTCCTCCGCAGTCCCTGCAGGCATCAAAGAGTCTTGGCAGATCATCGGGATTGTGGGAGAAATCAGCATCCATTTCAAAGGTGTAGTCATAGTCATGGTCTAGAGACCACTTGAAGCCGGTCAGGTAAGCTGTTCCCAGTCCCTGTTTTCCGTTCCTTTCGATGATGAAGAGCCGATTGGGGAATTCTTCGCGGAGTTTCTTGACAATAGATGCCGTTCCGTCCGGGGAACCATCGTCAATGACCAGTATGTGATACCCGCCCTCAAGCGAGAACACCTTCCTGATTATCGCCTCGATGTTTTCCTTTTCGTTGTAGGTAGGGATAATTACGACTTTGCTGTCCATATCTTTCATCTTGTTTTCATCATTTTCCGGCTTCCGGTTAGATGTCCATTCTACAAATATATTGATTTATTTCGTATTTTTGTTCTTAAGACCAGTTACACGAATCAATGAATAGGATAGACTGCTTCATCCCATATGTGGACGACATCCAAGTCGCCTCTACCGTTTCAGAACTGAAATCACAGAAAGAAGTATCCCGGATTGAATTGCTTGATGCCCGTACTTTCAAGGGAACGGCATCTGTCAGGAGAATCTCTGAATTGTCATCCGCCCCGTTTACGATGATTTACACCAAGACCACTAAGCTGAGTTTCGGGGGATTCTCCCTCGAACGATTCCTTTCAGTGGCTGAAGACACTTCAGCTGCCATGGTCTATTCGGACCATTTCAAGGAGATGGATGGGGTTCGGACTTTCGCTCCTGTGATAGACTGTCAGCCGGGTTCTCTCCGGGATGATTTCGATTTCGGCTCGGTGATGATATTCCGTACTTCTTCGTTGAAGGAAGCGGTGGCCAGGATGGATGTGGACTATGAGTATGCCGGATTGTATGACCTCAGGCTAAAAGTGTCACAGAAGGGTACATTGGTGCATATTAATGAATACCTATATTATGAGATAGAGACTGATACCCGCAAGTCAGGGGAGAAGTTGTTCGATTATGTCGATCCTCGAAACAGGGCAGTTCAGATCGAGATGGAAAAAGCCTGTACCCGTCATTTGAAGGATATAGGGGGGTATCTTGAACCGGTGTTCAAGGACGTTGCCTTTGATGACGAAGGTTTTGAGTTCGAGGCTTCCGTCATTATACCATGCAAGAACAGGGTCCGTACAATCGGAGATGCCCTGGCCTCAGCGCTTGGCCAGAAGACCGGTTTCAGATACAATGTCATAGTGGTGGATGACAATTCCACTGACGGGACGGTTGAAGTGATCAAGAGTTTTCTTGGGGATCCAAAGCTTGTTTACATTGCCCAGGACAAGTCTTACCATGCTATAGGTGGCAACTGGAATGCGGCGCTCCATCATCCGAAATGTGGCAGGTTTGCCATCCAGTTGGATTCAGATGACGTCTATTTTGACGAGAGCACTGTTCAGAAGTTCGTGGATGCATTCCATGAACAAAAGTGCGCCATGGTTGTCGGGACGTACCGGATGACAGATTTCAATCTCGAGACTCTCCCTCCTGGAATCATAGACCATAGGGAGTGGACCCCTGAGAACGGCCGCAACAATGCTCTCCGTATCAACGGACTTGGTGCTCCACGCGCTTTTTATGTCCCCGTTCTGCGTACGATCAATTTCCCGGTTACCAAGTATGGTGAGGATTATGCTGTCGGTCTTAGGGTCTCCAGGGAGTACCAAATAGGCAGAATCTACGATGTTGTGTATAATTGTCGCCGTTGGGATGACAATTCCGATGCTTCCCTTGACATTGAAAAAGTCAATGCCAACAATCTGTATAAGGATAGGTTACGTACCTGGGAGCTTCAGGCAAGAATATCGTTGAATGAAAAGAAACAGAAAAAATCTTAAAAATTTTCTGTAAAAAGTTTGCTGTTTTAAAAAATCTACTTACCTTTGCAATCCCGTTCGCTTGTCGAATGGGATTTTTTGACACGATCATTGACAAGACTGAAGTAAGTACAAGCAAGTACCGAGAAATTGTAACGAGAATTCGAGAGCGTTAATTTCTTTTGAAGATGTCGGGATTAGACTTAGTAATATAATAAGTGTATATACAAAGAAGAGTTTGATCCTGGCTCAGGATGAACGCTAGCGGCAGGCTTAACACATGCAAGTCGAGGGGCAGCGCGGGTGTAGCAATACATCTGGCGGCGACCGGCGCAAGGGTGCGTAACGCGTGAGCGACATGCCCGTGACCGGGGGATAACCGATGGAAACGTCGCCTAACCCCCCATACGATGGAGGATCGCATGGTTCTTCATTAAAAATTCCGGTGGTCACGGATTGGCTCGCGTCCCATTAGCTAGTCGGCGGGGTAACGGCCCACCGAGGCGACGATGGGTAGGGGTTCTGAGAGGAAGGTCCCCCACAATGGAACTGAGACACG
>CAMHFA010000053.1 GCA_946184255.1 uncultured Bacteroidales bacterium | reverse complement strand
AAGAAGCACTATGCCCACAGTAAGACCGGCACCTGCAACTATGGCAGCAATAGGATGGTCACCCACAGTGGTGAACAGGACAGTGAATGCGGCGACGGAACAGGCGAATACTCCGAAAGACGTCCATATTCCGGAAACTATCCGACTGACGACATTGGTTGCTACCGCCGGTTCCTCTTTGGAACGGATCATCCTGGCCAGGGGATAGCCTACAAGCGGCAGGGCGAACCAAAGGTTATTCCAGTAAGCATGTCCGGTCGATTTCCAAAGGGCATAGACCAGCAATGAGAAGAAAGCGAGAAGGATTCCCCAGAGGATAAAGTACTTCCCTCCCCTGCGGGTGATTTCCTTGCGATTGTTATTCAGCGTCTCGGTGATGAGAGCCAGGCTCTCACTAACCGTCATTTCTTTGTTTTGTTCCATGATATCAATTATTTACATTATTTCTGGAGCCAAGCGAGGCTGCGCATACCACCTTAACTCCACTGCAAATGTAAACAAGTTTATTTTATAAACCAAATTTTTCCATAATTTTTTCTAACTTTGTTTTATAATAAGCCTGTGGCTATGGAAAGGGAAAAACAAATATATAAGGTAACCTTGATTGGAAGCGTTGGAAACGTGCTTCTGGTCATTGTCAAATTCATCGCCGGAATCCTGGGCAGGAGTTCCGCGATGGTTGCCGATGCCGTGCATTCCCTGTCGGATTTCCTTACGGACATCATTGTACTGGTCTTCGTTGGTATCAGCTCCAGGCCTCAGGATAGTTCCCACGACTATGGCCATGGTAAATTCGAAACACTGGCCACCCTTTTCATCGGTCTTGCATTGATTGGTGCAGCCATCGGCATCATAGTGTCCGGAGCATTGAAACTGGCATCTTGGATTCAAGGAGCGGATTTAGGTGCCCCACGAGCCCTTGCCCTATGGGTAGCTCTCCTTTCTATATTAATAAAGGAACTGATGTTCCGTTACACGGATAAGAAAGGACGCGAACTGTCCTCCCCTGCCCTTTCGGCCAATGCCTGGCATCACAGGAGCGACGCCCTTTCATCCATAGCTGCAGCGGTTGGTATCGGAGGTTCACTTCTCCTGGGTGGCAGATGGACCGTACTGGATCCCCTCGCCTCAATCGTTGTGGGAGCGATGTTGCTCAAAGTCGCATGGGAGATCATCAAACCAAGCTTGGGAGAACTCACCGACGAATCCCTCCCTGAAAAGACCGAAGAGGAAATCCTTGAGATCATCAAGTCTTTCCCCGAAATAACCGAACCGCATAATCTAAGGACAAGGAGGATCGGAAACCGTATAGCAATAGAAGCGCACATCAGGATGGACGGGAATCTGACCCTTCTCAAAGCACATGAGCTTACCTCGGCAATCGAAAGTCAGCTGAAAGAAAGGTTCGGCAGCGGGACGATCGTCACGTTGCACATGGAACCGGCAAAAAACGCCGGTGTGGACGTCTAAGTGTGAGAAACCATCAGCACCCAGTCCCCATCATCCGGTTTCTCGGGCAGGGCAAGCCCTCCGCCCTGGCCTGAGGACAATCCGGCCACCTCGGTCCACTCCCCGCTCCTGGGGTTGAACCAACGGGCATTGACAGCCCTGTCCCCCGAAATGTCTGTGATCACTCCGGTTGACTTATCCTTGGAAAAGAAATACAGTACGTGGACATCATCGGTCCGGGCATATACGTATGCGGGAGAGGCGGCCTTGAAAGCCTTGTCGTCTGACAGGACCGGCTTCAGGTTCCACCAGTCGAAGGACTCCATGAAGGAGCGCAGATACCCCATCTGGACAGCGCTCGGATACTCGATGGATTCCGACCAGGGTTTGAGTTTATCTTCAGGTGTTATATATTCAACGCCGTCGAAAGACACGGTCTTCACATCATAATCGCTCCAATAAAGCCAGATATCTATCGCCCCGTAGCCATAGCCGAAGAATCCGGAAAGGAAAGATATCCAGCCCTGGACCCTCGATCCGAAATCCTTTGTCCACAGGCCGCAATAACGGCCCTCATAATTGATAGCAGGGCGTGGATCTTCCCAATAGTCCCTGACGAGTCCAGGGTCAACCGGGCCGGTCAGCGAAGGGCTCCATTGCACGGCCCACCAATTGTGCCCGGTCATCGCAGCTGTTTCCTTTGACGCGAAAACCGACA
Organism: uncultured Bacteroidales bacterium; assembly: GCA_946184255.1. Lineage (GTDB taxonomy): Bacteria > Bacteroidota > Bacteroidia > Bacteroidales > UBA932 > Cryptobacteroides. Next base: position 4,867 of record CAMHFA010000053.1, on the reverse strand, counting down.
CCCCACCGGCATCCCGCTTTTCATCTCCAGTGCCACGGCCGGTCACCGATGTATGCCATGCATTCTCCTGATGCCCGGACAACGGGTGACCATATGCGTCATATCCATGGATATACCCGGCGACCCTGACCCAGGGATTGTCCGAGACATCGAATACACCATAGAAACTGTTGTCGATTTCCTGGGCAAGGGTCCACAGCACAGGGAAAGCACCGAAACGGGCCACCCAATAGCGGGACAGACTCTTCAAGACCGCTTCATCAGAACCTGCGATGGAACGCATCGAACCAGCGAAGAAAAACTCCGAGTTGGCATGGACCAACCCGGCTCCTGCTATGTACTTGTAATACTCGTCAGCGGCCCGGAATCCGGGGATATCCTCGGAGTCGACCTTCCCGTCCGTCAGATTGAAGCCGGCCCCGATAGGCTCACTCTGATACACTGTAAAACCCTGTCCGACACGCCTGTCGACTATGTATTTGAAATGGGATCCAGCTCCGGTGTCGCCAGCATTGGGACCGGGAGAATCGAATTCTTCAGTGTACATCCCCCAGTGCGTGTCTCCAAGATAGAAAAACGGGGTGCCGTCAGCATAGGTAAGGTATTTCTTTCCAGGTTCGGCCTTCAGGAAACCATGCCGGTAGATCTGGAGGTCCCCTTCATACTTCTTGCAGCGGAAAGTCCCTTCAAGGCCGTCAAGAGACGCATCCTGCGGACAGGAAGACTTCCATTCCCATTTTCCGGAACGAGTCGGTGCGAACCGGACAAGGAACAGACACCCGCCGTCCCAGAAAGCCGGACGGACCAGGGTCTCTCCGCTACGCTTATGAGTAAAGACAACATCCATCATCACGGAGTCCGACCCTCCGGATGAATAATCATTGGATGACTCGAACCCCTGTTCGGCCATCATCCAAGTATAGATCTTTCCTTGATTGAAAGAAGAATCAGGTGTACAGGCGGCCAGCGATGAAAGGATGGCCAATGAATGGATGAATCTTCTTACAAACAGCATTATCAGAAACTCGCCTCGATCGGATTCCCCCCGAAATGTCCGCCAAGGACCAGTTTTGACTTGAGGGAAATGTTCATTTCCTCTTCTGATACCTTTTCCTCAATCATCTGCTGAAGAAGGGTAAACGATTTGGTCCCAATATCTGCAAGAGGCTGCACGACATGAGGGATAACCGGTTTCTTGAGGTCATAGATATCACTCTCGTCGAAACAGACAAAGGAAAAATCTTTGGGAAGATTCAAACCCAGGACATTAAGAGCATTGAAGCCGTACATCGCAAGCTTCTTGGTAGGGAGGACGAATGCTTCAGTGCCACGTTTGAGGGCATCACGGAAAATCTCTATCATATCCTTGCGGGCTGCTTCGGTTTCATAATCTATCCGGTGGATCCTTATATCATCCTTCAGACCTGCTTCTTCCATTGACTTGGAGTAACCATATTCCCTGTCAGTGAGACTGGTGACCCCAAGTTTGTAGGAAATCATCTCAATCTTTCCGAACCCTTGATGGACAAGGTATTTCGTTGCCATCATTCCGGCATCGACGTTGTCCACAAGGACCCTTCCGAATTCATGACCTGGAACATCCCTGTCAATAAGGACGGTGGGAATCCCAACATTCAGCACCCTTGACAGAGCGTTTTCCGCACCAAGGCAAGGGGCAACGATCAGACCCTCCACGTTAAATCCCACCATTGTCTCGACCAGATGCTCAAGTTTCCTGGGGCTCTCCTCAGAAGATGCGAAAATGGCAGTGTAACCAGCTTCGTATGCTATGTTTTCCAGGTTCCTGCAGATTTCGGCAAAGAAAGGATTGGCAATATCAGACACAATGACAGCAATGGAGTGTGATTTGCCGCTCCTAAGAGAAGCCGCCGCATTGTTTCTCCTGTAACCAAGCCTTTTGGCTACATCCAACACCCTTGCGGCTGTATTTGGGTTTACAGGACAATCCAGGCGGCCATCCTTTCCCATCTTGGCATTCATTACGAATGAAACCAAGGTTACAGACACGCCGGCTTCCCGGGCGACGTCCCTTATTGTGACTTTTTTCATTGTTGACTGGGGATTTGTTAGTTCGTTGTAAGTGATCTTATCCATGTAACATGACGATGAGGCCGGCCATGACGATGGAAACCATGCTCATCAGTTTTATCAATATATTCAATGAAGGTCCGGAAGTGTCCTTGAAAGGATCACCGACAGTGTCTCCCACCACAGTAGCATGGTGGTTGACTGAATTCTTGCCGCCGAAATGGCCATCCTCGACATATTTCTTTGCATTATCCCAGGCTCCGCCTGAATTTGCAAGGAATATAGCCAGGATGAAACCGGCTCCAAGACCTCCGATGAGGAGACCCATAACACCTGCCTCGCCAAGAACCACTCCAACAACTATGGGGACTATGATGGCAGTAAGCGCGGGGGTGATCATTTCATGCTGGGCTGCCTTGGTGGAGATTTCCACGCATCGTTTGTAGTCCGGACGTTTCTTGCCTTCGAGGATTCCGGCAATCTCCCGGAACTGACGGCGAACTTCCACGACCATCTTCTCGGCTGCACGACCAACTGCATTCATGGTCATTCCACAGAACAGGAAAGCCATCATGGCGCCGAGAAATACTCCGGTCAACACGCGAGGATTCATAAGGTTGACCTGATAGTACTGGACAAGGTCGGGGATAGTAGCCTGGGCGACATTCACAACCCTGTCACCTATGTTCAAGGCTGTAGTTCCGACATGCTGCAAACCGATCTTGATCTCTTCAATGTAGGAAGCGAGCAGGGCAAGGGCGGTAAGGGCAGCCGAACCGATTGCAAAGCCTTTTCCGGTAGCGGCTGTAGTGTTACCGAGGGCGTCCAGGGTATCTGTCCTATGGCGGACTTCGGGGTCAAGTTCGCTCATCTGGGCATTGCCACCTGCATTGTCAGCAATAGGACCGTAAGCATCGGTCGCCAAAGTAATTCCAAGAGTGGAGAGCATCCCGACTGCAGCTATACTGATTCCATAGAGTCCGAAGCTGATCAGGGAAGGATCGAAGGAGAAACCGGTAGCAAACAGATAGGACAGAAGGATGGCTACAACTATGGTCACCACGGGGATGCAGGTGGAGATCATTCCGAGACCGATTCCCTGGATAATCACAGTGGCAGGACCCGTCTGGGAGCTTTCCGCCAGTTTCTGAGTAGGTTTGTATGAATGAGAAGTATAAAACTCTGTGGCTTTGCCTATGATAACTCCTGCCAGAAGTCCGGAGATTACGGAAAGGCTGAGCTGCCACCAGTTGGAGAAGCCGAGGACATAGAATACGACAAAGGTCACCACTGCTATAAGAGCAGCAGAGAGGTTCGTTCCCACGCTGAGGGACTTCAAGAGTTGCTGGAGTCCGGCACCTTCCTTAGTTCGGACGGCATAGATTCCCAGGATGGAAAGGACCACACCGATGGCAGCAATCATCATCGGAGCAAGGATGGCCTTCATCTGGCTCTCTACTCCGGCGCTGAAGAAAGCTGAGGCTCCAAGTGCCATTGTAGCCAAAATGGAACCGCAGTAAGACTCGTAAAGGTCGGCTCCCATTCCGGCGACATCACCTACATTGTCGCCAACATTGTCAGCGATGGTAGCAGGATTACGGGGATCATCTTCCGGGATGTCCTGTTCCACCTTCCCGACTATGTCGGCTCCCACATCGGCAGCTTTGGTGTAGATTCCACCGCCGACCCTTGCAAACAGGGCCTGTGTGGAGGCACCCATACCGAAAGTAAGCATCGTAGTGGTGATGACCACGAGCTTCTGTGAAACGTCAGGAGTATCAATACAAGCATTGAGGATAATCCACCATATCGAGATGTCCAACAGGCCAAGTCCGACCACAGTCAGACCCATGACCGCTCCTGAGCGGAAGGCAAGCTTGAGGCCTGAATTAAGCGTCCTGCTCACTGCATTCGCAGTCCTGGCGGAAGCATAGGTGGCAGTCCTCATCCCTATGAAACCGGCAAGGGCCGAGAAGAAACCGCCTGTCAGGAAGGCAAATGGAACCCAGCCGTTCTGCACGTGAAGCACATAGGCCATGAAGGCAAACAGAAGGGCAAGGACCACGAACACTATGGCAACCACCTTGTACTGTTGTTTCAGGTAAGCCATGGCACCCTCGCGGACATACTGGGCAATTTCTTTCATCGTAGGAGTTCCTTCGCTCTCTTTCTTCATCTGATGGTAGAAGAACCAGGCAAAAAAGAGGGCCAGGACAGACGCTGCTGGAACTAAATAGAAAAGATTATCCATTACTAGTAGTATATTTGATATTTAACAAATATGATTAACAAATATAATCTTTTTTTGTTAAATTCTTAAAACGTTAAACCAATGCCGTCCGGTGCCTTTCACCGGACGGCATGATTTATAAATAGTTATTCTCACTTAGCCTCCTGGTACCCGGGGTTCTGAGGCCTCAGGTTAGGATTGCGCTGCATCTCATTGAGGGAGATAGGCCAGAGAAGGTCGCTCTCCTTGAAAGTTCCGCCCGAACCGTTGACGGCGCCAATCAGATTGACGAAATCAACTTTACCACGGGTGGTCTCGGAGATGTTGGGGAACTTGCCCGTACGGACGCAGTCATCCCAGATCTTCGACTCAAACGGGAACTCGCGAAGACGCTCCATCCAGCAAGCTTTGATGAAGTCGTCCTTCGAAAGGGCCTGGTTGACTGCCGTAAGTTCTGCAACGGTCTTGCCAAGGGCGCGTGACTGAACCTGGGCCAGATAGCCGGCGGCTTCAGCATTCACGCCGCTGCTCTGGGCGATAGCCTCAGCAGCATCGAGAAGGGTTTCGGCGAAGCGATAGATGTTCCAG
>CAMHFA010000052.1 GCA_946184255.1 uncultured Bacteroidales bacterium | reverse complement strand
TCGCCATCAAATCCGGATACGAAGCCTTCCTGATGGCAGTGATTCTGATTTTCATATGAATAAAACAGTTCTGTGTCTTCGATTAATTCTCTGACACAAATATAGGGATTCTTCACAAAGCATATGCTTGTTGCCCGATAATGAGACGTATTTGCGACCAGGTAACTTTTCAAATCTACGACATTGTCTGGTGGTCCAAAAGTAACAAAAAGGAAAAAAATAGTAACTTCGCGGGTGTTATGACACTGTTCTTGACAGGAAGCCCGACAAGATACGGAGAGGACCATTTTACTTCGGACAATGGTTTTCTAGACCGCGTGAAAGCGGAACTGCCCGAGAGGCCTTTCATTTTGCTCGTGAGCGCCGCCCCGGACGATATGGCTTTCACAGACTCTGTCCTGAAAGGGATGTCGGACTGCATATCGAAATCAGGTATAATTCCCCGCAAGACGGTGATGTTAGACAGGCGCAATGCTTCCGAAGTCCGTGACCTCGTAAAAAAAGCAGATTGGATAATCCTATGCGGAGGTCACGTCCCAACCCAAAACCGCTTTATCAACGAGATCGGCCTGAAAGGACTGCTGGAAGGCTACAAGGGTGTCGTCATGGGATGCAGCGCAGGAAGCATGAATTGCGCCGACATGGTGTATTCACATCCGGAATTGCCCGGAGAGGCCGTAGAACCCGGCTACAGACGCTGGCTCAAGGGATTGGGCCTGACTGACATCAATCTGATCCCACACTACCACCAGGTCCGGAATGTTATATTGGATGGCAAACGCCTATTTGAGGACGTGGTCTTCCCGGACAGTCACCGTCACCGCTTCTACACATTCCCGGATGGAGGATACGTGATGGTGAAAGACGGAAGGTCAACCCTTTTCGGAGAGGCGTGGGAGATAACCGGTGGCGGTATGAGAAAAGTGTCAGAAGAGAATAAAACATATAGTTTCGTGAACTTAATATTCATTTCACCCCACTTCCCCGAGGGTTACTGGCAGTTCTGTGCCGGTGCCAAAAGAAACGGTGTCAACGTCCTGGGAATAGCGGACACTCCGTGGGAGAATCTTCCCTGGCAACTCAGGGAAAACCTTACGGATTATTACAAGGTCAATATTCTGGAGGATTACTCAGAGATGTACAGGGCTGTTGCCTGGTTCGCCCATAAATACGGCAAGATAGACTGGATTGAGTCCAACAACGAGTACTGGCTGGAACAGGACGCCAGGCTGAGGACGGACTTCAACGTCACCACAGGGATCCAGTCGGACCATATCGCGGCAATCAAGAACAAGTCCGAAATGAAGAAATATTACCGGAAAGGCGGCATCCCGACAGCCCGGCAGATCAAGTGCTCCGAGGGCCTCGGGGCGGTCAAAACCTTTGCTGAGAAGACCGGTTTCCCAATCATCGCCAAGCCCGACAACGGCGTTGGTGCGACAGGTACTTTCAAGCTTCACTCGGACGAAGAGTTGGAAAGGTGGTTCATGGATCACCCGGACAACTATCGACTGTTTGTGATGGAAGAGTTCATTACCGGTCTTCTGGTTTCATACGACGCAATTTTCAATGACAAGATGGAGCCGGTTTTTGAGAACAACTCCGTCTTTCCCACCCCGATAATGGACATCGTCCACGGCAACCTTGACACCTGCTATTGGACCAACAAGACCGTTCCGGCCAAGCTGGCCTCTATAGGCAGGCGCACCGTCAAGGCCTTTGGTATCAAGAACCGCTTCGTCCACCTTGAGTTTTTCCAGCTCGACAAGGATCGGGAAGGACTGGGAAAGAAAGGCGATTATGTGGGCCTTGAAGTGAATATGCGTCCTCCTGGAGGTCTCACGCCCGATATGATGAACTATGCCCACTCTACGGACGTGTTCCAGATCTGGGCTGACATGGTGGCTTTCGGCGAGCGCCGGAAAGATTTCGGAGAGCAGTTCTACTGCGCCTATGTCGGCAGGCGGGATGTCCATAGCTACAAGCATTCACACCAGGACATAATGCAACGCTACGGAGACCGGATCTCCCTCTGCACCCGCATGAGCGCTGCCCTGGCGGACGACCTTGGAGACCAGGTTTATATCGCCCGTCTTGCTAAAAGCCGGGACATCGACGAATATTTCAAGTATTTAACTGAATAATCCCAAAGTCTCAGATGTATTATCTTTGTTAGTAACTGAAAAACCACAAATAATGTCTTGTTCTCATCGTCATTTTACTCTTATTCTGACAGTTTTGGCCACAGCAGCATCCTTGGTGCTTTCCGGTTGCAGCATTGTAAATAAAACTGCCAAAAACTTTTCACAGGAAGAATTATGGCTGAAGAAAGGAAAACAGAATATCTATGGTGTCCTTTACAGGCCGGAAGGGATTAAAAAGGCTCCCCTTCTCATAGTATCACACGGCATAGGAAGCAACCACCGCTCCGGTGCCCCTTATGCCGAGGCTCTTGCTAAACTTGGCTACGCCGTCTATTGCTATGATTTCTGCGGCGGCGGCAGGGCGAGCAAATCAGACGGAAAGACGTCTGACATGTCTATTTTCACTGAAGAGAAAGACCTTGAGGCCGTAGTGAATGGGCTCAGGAAAGTCAAGGGAATAAAGAAAGGAAAAGTCACCCTGCTTGGAATAAGCCAGGGCGGCATGGTCTCCGCCCTGTATGCCGGAGACCACCCGAAAATGGTCGAAAAACTTGTTTTGATCTACCCCGCCCTCTGCATCAAGGACGACTGGGTGACGAAGTATCCCAAGTTGACAGATATGCCAAAGGTGGTGAACTCATTCGGAATGCAATTGGGACGGGCATATGTCAAAGATCTCTATGACCTGGATGTCTATGGAAGGATTTCGCGTTACGAAGGTCCGGTCCAGATCATACATGGAGACCACGACACCTTGGTGCCGATTTCCTATTCAGAAAGGGCACATGAGGCTTATAGGAATTCCGACTTCAAAGTAATGCCAGGAGCAGGCCACGGATTCCGTGGAAAAGACCAGAAAAAGGCTATCGATATCATAAAGGACTTCCTTAAACGCAAGTGACCATGAAACCTTCCAGATTCCTTCTGCCTGCCCTTGCCGTGGGAGCAGTGGCCTGCAGTCAGGAAAAAGATAAGCCGGAAAGACCAAACATCCTTCTTATCGTCGCCGACGACCTTGGACTTGGTGACGTAAGCTGCTATGGAAGCACCACTATCCATACTCCGAACATAGATGCCCTTGCAAACGACGGACTGTTGATGAGAAATGCCTATGCTACCTCCGCCACTTCAACTCCCAGTCGTTTTGCACTGTTCACCGGGATGTATCCCTGGAAGAATCCAGATGCCAAGATACTCCCCGGAGACGCACCCCTGATTATCGATCCGAACTCCCCGACACTCCCCAAGATGATGCAGGAGAACGGTTATTCAACCGCAGCAATCGGGAAATGGCATCTTGGGATGGGTTACGGGAAACTGGATTGGAATAAGGAAATCTCACCTTCAGGCAACACGGTCGGATTCGACTACACCAATCTCATTCCCGCGACAGTGGACAGGGTTCCAACTGTTTATGTGGAGAATGGCCTGGTCGAGGGTTTGGATCCCAAAGATCCCATCCTGGTGGATTACGAAAAAAACTTTCCCGGAGAGCCTACCGCCTTGACCAACCCTGAAATGATGAAAATGAGATGGCACCATGGTCATCAGGGAACGATTGTGAACGGTGTTCCAAGGATAGGCTTCATGAAAGGTGGCCAATCTGCCCGCTGGAAAGATGAAACCATGGCGGATTATTTCCTGTCCAAGGTCAAGTCATTCATGGTCAGCCACAAGGACGGACCATTCTTCCTTTATTACGGGCTTCATGAGCCGCATGTACCCCGTGTTCCAAACGAGAGGTTTGCAGGGGCCAGCGGCCTCGGACCCCGCGGAGATGCAGTGATTGAAGCCGACTGGTGCGTCGGACAGGCAATTGCCTGCCTCGACTCCCTCGGTATACTGGACAACACTATCGTCGTCTTCACTTCAGACAACGGCGCTGTCCTTCAGGATGGCTACCAGGACTTGGGCCTGGAACTCGCTGTTGAAAAAGGACATGACCCCGACAACGGCTTGCGTGGAGGCAAATACAGCCTATATGATGCCGGAACACATATTCCTTTCATAGTCTATTGGAAGGGACACATAGAGCCTGTAGTCTCAGACTCATGGTTCTGCCAGGTGGACATGTACGCAACGATCGGCAAGATGCTCGGCTATTCCATACCGGAAGGGCTTGACAGCAAGGAATATGTTGACGTATTCCTCGGCAAGTCCCTTTCCGGAGGAAGGGAAAACCAAATCCTCGAAGCCCAGGGCAGGCTTGCATTGAGAAGCGGAAAATATGTGTTTATCCCGGCATATTCAGGCCCGGACACCAATGAGACGGGTATCGAACTAGGTTGCAACGACCATGACACCCTCTGGGACCTGGAGGAAGACCCTGCCCAGAGAAAAGATCTCTCTGCTGCCAATCCTGAACTCCTGGCAAGAATGAAGAAGCTATTCCTCGAGCTTGCCGGTTCACATTACGATGCCGGACATGAAGCAGACCCCCTGCAATAAGCCGAAAAATCGTTATATTCACGAAAATTTAAGAATATGTACTCGTTCGTTCAAGACGGCAACAAATATGTCGTCAGCATAGACAATCATCAGGAAGTGGTTGCCGCCCTCGCGGCATTCTGTGAAGAGCAGGGAATCCTTGCCGGGGAAGTGTCAGGAATAGGAGCGGTGAACCATGCCGTCCTTCGTTTCCTGGATCCCGCCACAAAGAAATATGTCGACAAGGTTTTCGAAGAACAGATGGAAATTTCAAGCCTGCTGGGAAACATCTCGGAGAAAGATGGGAAAGTTTACCTCCACCTCCACGCCAATTTTGGGAGAAGGGACTACACCGTTGTCGGAGGACACCTTCTCAGCTGCGTCCTGAACGGGGCCTGTGAACTAGTAGTTACCCGTTTCAACTGCAAGGTCGGACGCCGTTTCGACGAAGAGACCGGTTTGAATCTCTACGAATTCTGATGGCCGCAGTTATCAACATAATCCATTGTCCCCTGTCAAAGGTCGGAAGTTATATCCCTGAATCTTCCGGCTTGTTTGTTGTCTGTGACAGGAACGTCTCCTACGCTCCAGAAAGAATAGGAGCCGAAGTCAAGGGGATATTCATGATTGAAGCGACAGAGCAAAACAAGACTGTTGAAACCGTAGCCGGGATCTGCCGCTGGCTGATGGAACAGGGAGCTGACAGGAAAGCCTGTCTTCTTGGAATAGGCGGCGGTGTCACAACGGACGTAACCGGTTTTGCAGCATCAGTTTATAAGAGGGGTATAAGGTTTGGCTTCATACCAACCACCCTCCTCTCGCAGGTTGACGCAGCCATCGGAGGCAAGAACGGAGTCAATCTGGATTCCTTCAAGAACATGATAGGGGTATTCCGTCAGCCGGAGACAACCTTCATTTGTCCCGAACCTCTGGAAACCCTTCCTACTCCACAGATAGTGTCCGGAGCTGCAGAACTGCTGAAAACTTTCATTATCAGAAATGAGAATGACAACTACCAGAAGGCTGTAGAAGTCTTGAAGGGAGGCTCCGGGGACCTTGGACCACTGGTAGCAGAGGCCGCAAAGATCAAAGCAGGAATCGCTTCCCGGGATCCGGAGGAACACGGTGAGAGGAGGCTCCTCAACCTAGGGCACACTTTTGCCCATGCTATCGAAAAGATATCCGGAGAAAAGATCAGTCATGGAAACGCAGTGGCCATGGGGATCATCATGGCGGCCCGTCTTGCAGAAAAAACCGGTATAGCCGAGGAAGGTCTTGCAAGACATCTTGAAAATGACTTTGCATCTTGCGGCCTGCCCGTAGAATGTCCCTTCGGTATCGGAGATCTAGCCGATGCAATGAAAAAGGACAAGAAAGCCGAAGGAGGGTTGATTCATTTTGTCCTGCCTATAAAGATTGGTCATGTGGAAACCAGGGACTTTTCTGCTGATGAGGTGGTAAGGTTACTCGAAGAATAAAGGCCATGATCTGCGTCACCATTCAGAATAAATCCCTTGAGGAGATCTTCGCGCTACTGGAAAACAATATCCCTTCTGTCCAGATGGCTGAAATTCGCCTGGACAGATGTCCGCTGGACATTGAGGGAATCGAGGAACTGTTCTCTTACTCCGACACGCCTCTTATCGCTACCTGCCGGGTAGCCGGAGATGGGTCCGGGACTTGGGAAGAGGCTGAATCCAAGTTGATGGCAGCAATCGAAGCCGGAGCAGCCTTTGTTGATTTGGAAATCGAGGCTCCGAAAGAAACCGGAAAACGTCTAAGGCGTGCATGCAACGAGCATGGCACGACCATGATCCGGTCCTGCCATTATTTCGAGGGGGTTCCTTCAGAAGAAACCCTCTTTGAAACCGCGGAAAGATGCAAGAAATTCGGAGGAGAGATTATCAAGGTTGTAGCTATGGCGAAAGACGACAGTGACGTAGAAAGGCTGATGTCGCTGTACGATAATGAGCCACTTGGAAGACTCGTGGCTTTTGCCATGGGAGAAGCTGGAAGGAACAGTCGCATACACTGTCTTGAAAAAGGAGCCCCTTTTACTTATGCGGCCCTTTCCGAAGACGAAGCAGCAGCTCCAGGCCAATGGCCTTATTCCAAGATGACCGAAAGGGTGTATGGTGAACGGAAACCCCTTCCCGGGACAAAGATTCTGGGCATGCCTTCATCAAAAAGCTTCGCCCAAAGGGCAATCATCGCTGCTGCCCTGGCTGATGGTTCTTCCTGCCTTGGAGGATACTCACCCTGCGGGGATAACGAAGCCGCCCTGGAGGTTGCCAGAGCCCTGGGATCAGATGTAATCGTTGATGGATCCACAGTAAAGATAACTACCCGGTCCCTGAGCTTGTCGAAGGGGTCATCACTCCATATGGGCGAGTCTGGTCTTCTCACAAGGCTGATGATTCCTCTTGTAGCTGCAATGCAGTCCAGTGGGACTTTGCCGAAGATTGTGGACATCACCGGAGAAGGGACCCTTCCAAACCGTCCTTTGAAAGGCGCAACGGAGATAATGGCAAGGTTCGGA
>CAMHFA010000051.1 GCA_946184255.1 uncultured Bacteroidales bacterium | reverse complement strand
GGACCGCCCCCCTGACCGGAGACGGGGTCGTGTGCACGGCAACCGCCCTGAGGGATGAGGGGTTCTCGAGCATCACGAAAGGCATCGGATACCTGTGGTCTTCGAAAACGGCCAATTCTCCGGGACGGCCGTTCCATGTGGCTATCAGTTCAGGGTTGACGGATGCCCCGTTCTTGTTTCCGTAATAGACAATACCTGGGGCGAACAGGGACAGACCGTTCCCCTTTTCCTGCAATCTTACCGACAAGGTCACGTTGCGAAGGGTATCCTTCCCGGTCCACTCAAAACGGCGGACACACCTTACCAAGCCTTCCGGGGTCAGGGAATATGAATCCGTGAGTTCCAACTCGCCTTCCTTGAATCCGGCTGAGCCTTTAAGGACTGTCCAGTCACCCGTTATTTCAACCTTGGTTGCCTTCACATGGGTCCAATCACTCATCCAGTCGTCTTTCCAACCGGTAGCAACAGACCACAGACCCTCAGACGGAGTACGGAGGGTGTCTGTCCCATCAGTAAAGACGACCCCACCATCTTTTACCTGAAAACTTGTCTGGGCAGACACAACAAAGTCCGGCACTACCAGAGCAACCAGCAGCGCCGACAAATAATAAAGTCTTTTCACTTTGATTTAGCTATTTAAACCACTCGGTGATGTGGTTCTTAGCCCAAAGATAATAGACAGCGAGACCGACCCAGCTTGTCACAAGCACGATGACGGAGCAGATGATCTTTCCAACTATTGAAATGGGTTTCTTGAAGATGTCAAGGACGGCGAGTATCGCAAGGACAAGGCCGATGATGTAGATAATGGTTGACATGTTGATGGATTTTTCTACAAGATAAGCATTAATTTCCGATCTTTGTACTATCAATCCGTTCTATCAAATGAAAAAATTCCTGACTCTGCTGTTAGCCATCGTTTGCATGTTGGGTTGCAAACAAACCAAGGAGAAAAAAGCCGTTTACATAATCATTGACGGAGTACCGGCCGACATGGTCGAAAGGCTGGATCTCCCCGCCATCCGGGAAATCTCCTCCAGGGGAGCATATGGCCGTAGCTATGTCGGAGGAACAATAGGACGTTATGACCAGACCCCTACTATTTCGGCGGTCGGATATACAGACCTCCTGACTTCAACGTGGGTCAACAAGCACAATGTGCCCGGAAACAGCAACCTGGAGCCTAATTACAATTATTGGACGATCTTCAGGATAGCCAAGGAACAGGGCCGGCCCGTTACAACCGGTTTGTTCTCCAGCTGGATTGACAACAGGACCGTACTTATAGGCGAGGGCAAGCCCGAAACAGGCAACCTCAAGATTGACTATGTCCGTGACGGTTACGAACTGGACGAGGCGGCCTTCCCCCATAAGGCGCATGACCTCCACATCCTGGACATTGACGAACACGTCTCCAAGGAAGCGGCAAAATGTATAAAGGAAGACGCCCCGGACCTGAGTTGGGTTTACCTTTGGTACACCGACGATGCCGGACACACCTTCGGCAACGGAGAAACATTCGACGAATCCGTCCGTCTGGCAGACAGGCAGATCGGAAGGGTTTGGGATGCTGTCAAATACCGCGAGGCCAATTTCAACGAAGAATGGATGATTGTGGTCACCACCGACCACGGAAGGGATTTCATGGGATACGGTCATGGAAACCAGACAGAGCGCGAAAGGACAACCTGGGTCGCTACAAACCAGAAGGTAAACGAGAGGATGAAGAGCGGGAAATCCGCCATTACCGACATAGCTCCCTCGATCTGCCGTTTCCTCGGCTTTGACGTTCCCAGGGATGTGCTTTGGGAGCAGGACGGAATGCCTTTTATCGGAAAGGTTGACATAATGGAAATGGACCTTCTTCCCTATGACATCTATGTTGACTTGAAATGGGAATGCCTCAACAAGAAGGCATCTGTCAATGTTTGGGCCGCTGCAGGCAATAATTTCAAGGAAGGAGGTAAGGATGAATGGATAAAGGTAGGAACCGTTCCGGCTAAGGACGGGACCTTCCGTGTTGACCTTACAACCCTGCCTTCTTCGAAGTTCTATAAATTCGTTCTGGAGACCCCGAACAACAACCTTAACCGATGGTATTCGGTCACAAGGGAGAAATACACCAACTTCAAGTTTCCTGTGGCAACTTACGGCCAAGTAGTTCTCCCCGGATGGGCACCTGACGTCAAAACAGCCATAAATGATTTCCTCGAAACGTACGGAGAAGGTGGTCAGATGTCAATGAATAATCCTTACGTTGTTTTTGACTTCGACAACACAACCAGTATTTTCGACATCCAGTATCAGATGGTTCCGTTCCAGCCGATGATGATGGCATTCGAAATAGACCCCAAGGACATGAGGAACGTCCTTTCTCAGGACCTGACCAGAATGGACCTCTGTTCCGAATGGATAGAAGACATTTGCTGGGACTACTCCGCCCTCTATAAGAAATTCGGTCCTTTCTCTGCGGAAGGGATGGCTCCGTCAGATACCGCAGCTCTCCACAAGGATCCTTCCTGGCTGGATTTTGCCACCAAGATGTACGGTCTCTACAACCTGGTCTATCAGGTAGAACCGAAAGAAGTCTGCATCGCATGGCTGACTTCTTGGTTCCATGGAATGACCAACGACCAGATTTATGCCCTGTCAAAAGCGTCCCATGAATCATTCAAGGATGTTGAAACCTCAATTGTTCATTGGGGTGGGGAAAGGCCTTGTTCCTGGACAAGCGGCATTTCTGTTACTGAAGAATTGAAAGAGCTTTGGAAGGCCCTCAAAGACAAGGGCTTTGACATCTGGGTTTGCTCAGGGTCACAACTCGAGCAGGTGCGGGCGGCCGTTGACGTTTTCGGACTCCACGAATGGTGCACCGGAATCCTGGCAGTCCCGACCAAATACGATTCCTCAACTGCAGGTTACCTGGCTTTGCCAGGAGGAAAGTGGCAGAGGGACACGGTGGAGACCAACAGCATAACATGGAACAAGGGAAAGGTAGAGGCCATAGAAAACTCCCTGATCCCGCGATATGGACATGGTCCTGAAGCCGGCTTCATGGACAGCGGCGGTGATTTCCATTTCTGCACGGAATTCTCCTCACTCAAGCTGGTGGTCTGTTTCAACACCGCGAACAAGGATGAACGTGATGGTGCAGGACTGGTCGCAGAAACCGCTCTATACGAACGGGATGCCCTGGGGTATGATTTGAAGAAGGCCAACAAGGCCGGTGATACCTTCTATGTCCTTCAAGGAAGGAACGAAAACGGAATGCGCACCCTGAATCCGTCAAATGCAACCATCGTTTACGGCTCCACAGAGGAACGCCTTTTCAAGAGCGAAGCAAACCAGGCCTTCCTGGACTCTTTAAAGGCTGCAAAACCATCCGTAAAGGACATCCTTGACAAGAATGCCCTGGGAAGGATTGACGGCTTTACCGGCTACCACAGCCGCTAGGCAAGAAGTCCTGTGATAAAAATGGCCGCTATGGCCAGAGGTGCGATGTACTTGATAAGGAAGTACAACACCGGGAAAACTTTTGAGTTCCCTTTCAGAGACCCGCCATTGGTGAGTTCATCATGCACCGATGCCTTGTCCATCTTCCATCCTACGAAAATACTGAACATGAGCGCTCCAAGGGTCATCAGATAATTGGAGCAAAGCTTGTCGCAGAAATTGAAGAACGTGTTGCCGAGGAACTTTACCCCTGAGATAGGTCCGAAAGAAAGGGAGCAGAGAATTCCGAGGAACAGGGCGACAAAGAAGATACCAGCCGTTGCCTTTCCTCTGGAAATTCCTTTTTCCTCAACCATATAGGCAACCCCAACCTCCATCATGGAAATCGATGACGTCAATGCAGCTACCAGGATTGTCAGGAAAAACAGTATCGCTACCGCAGAGCTCAGGAACTGTCCACCAGCACCCATCTTGGCAAAGATGTATGGAAGGGTCTCGAACACCAGGCCGGGGCCTGAACTTGGAGCTATCCCCGCTGCAAAAACTGCCGGCATAACCGCAAATCCAGCCAGGATCGCAAAGAGCATGTCAAACAGGGCCGTACCGGTACCGGAAGCCAGGATGTTCTCATCCTTCCGGATATAAGATGAATAAATCAGCATCGTACCCACACCCAGGGAGAGGGAGAAGAAACTCTGACCAAGGGCGGCCGAAAAGGCTCCGGCGGAGAGTTTGGAGAAGTCCGGCTTGACAAGATAGCGGACTCCGTCCATTGCCCCTGGAAGGGTAACTGAATAAACAGCTATCACTACAATCAGGACAAAGAGTACCGGCATCGATATCTTGCTGAATTTTTCTATTCCTTTCTTTACTCCGGAGAATATGATCAAGGCAGTCAATCCAAGGAAGACCATCAGGCATGCAAGGGGGCCCCAGGCAGAAGAAGAGAAGGCGGCGAACATTCCCGTCACAGCCTCGGCATTATCAGGATTGAATTGAAGGGAGCAAGCCTTGAGGAGATAGGCAAAAGACCATCCTCCGACAACGCTGTAGTAGGAAAGGATGATTATGGGGGTGACTATCGTCAACAATCCCAGCCATTTCCATTTGGTGCCCGGAGCGAGTGTGCTCATGGCTCCAAAGGTGTTCTGATGTGTCCTGCGGCCGATAATAGACTCAGAAAGAAGAATCGGCAGCGACAGGAAGAAACAACAGAGAATATAGATCAGGATAAAGGCCGCGCCGCCATATTCACCGACGATGAAAGGAAAGCGCCAGATGTTACCAAGTCCGATAGCCGATCCGGCCATGGCCATGATCACGGCAGCCCTGCTGCCGAAATGTTCCCTGTTTGTCATAATACCAGATTGGTTATGAAAATGGTAAGGACGGTTATCGGGGCAACGTACCTGATCAGGAAATAGAACACCCCGAAAACCTTGTTGTTTATGACTCCGCGGTTGGTTATCTCTTCCCGGACATCTTCCTTCTTCATTTTCCATCCGACGAAGAGGACAACCAGAAGGACTCCGGCTGTCAACAGGAAGTTCGAAGAGAATGCATCCACCTTCCCGAATGCTTCTATCGAGAACACGCTAACCAGCCCGAGAACCCAAGTGACCACAAAGACCAACAGGCAGGCCATCGATCTCTTCATATGCCTTTCCTCAACGAGGTATGCCACCCCTACTTCGATAAGCGATATGCTGGAAGTCATGGCAGCTACGATGACAGAGAAGAAGAATAGTGCGGCTACGCAGGATGCTATCCAGGGAGAAGAAGCGCTCATCCCGGTAAATACATGTGGCAAGGTCTGATAGACCAGGCCGGGGCCGCTGCTGGGAGCTATTCCCGCAGAGAAGACCGCCGGCATGATGGCGAATCCTGCCAGAACCGAAAACATAAGGGCGGCGAGCACAGTCCCGACACCGGAAGCTACCAGGTTTTCATCCTTATGGACGTAGGATGAATATGTGATCACGATTCCCATTCCCAGGGACATGGCATAGAAACTCTGTCCTAGTGCGAAGGCAAAGGTCCTACCGGTAATTTTCGAGAAATCCGGCTTTACGATATATTCGATTCCCTTGTCCGCGCCCGGCATGTTCACTGAATAAATCATAATTAACACGATCAGGACGAAAAGAAGCGGAATCGAAATCTTGTTGAATTTCTCAATACCACCCTTGATCCCAAACGCCACTATTATAGAAGAAAGGGCGAGGAAAACCGTATTGAAAATGAGAGGTGTCCATCCGGAAGGACGGAATTCCCCATAGTTCAGTGAGAATGATTTGAGGAAATACTCTATCGACCAACCTCCGACAATGCTGTAATAGGATACGATTATCGTAGGGGTGATTACGCTCAAATAACCAAGTACGGTCCAGAAACTCTGGGGAGCCAGCTTGTTCATGGCTCCGATAGCGTTGGCATGCGTCCTGCGCCCGACCAGAGCCTCGGCAAGGAAAATCGGGAAGGACAGGAAGAATGAACAAAGAATATAGATCAGTATGAAGGCCGCTCCGCCATATTCCCCAACCATATAGGGGAATCGCCAGATGTTACCGAGTCCGATAGCGGAACCGGCCATAGCCATGATTACGGCTGCCCTGCTGCCGAAGTGTTCCCTTTTTGTTGCCATTTGCAAGTTCGTTATCTCCTGGTGTAGATGGTGAATTCGTAGCCATAGCCGGTTTCCGGGTCGATTTCAACCGGAGTTGTGGACTCGACTTTCCAAATTGCAGGATCTATAACAGGAAAGAAAGTGTCGGCATCTTCAATGCTGGTATGGACGTGAGTGATGTAGAGTTTGTCCGCCGTCGGCAGCGCCTGGCGATAGGTTTCTCCTCCGCCCATCACGAAAACCTTCCCGGTGGGATCCACCATGCTGTAAGCCTCCTCAAGGCTTCCGGCCACCTTTACCCCTTCCGGCTTGTCCGGCCATGGGAATATGGATATGACGACGTTGTCCCTCTTGGGAAGCGGTTTGCCTCCGATTGACTGGAACGTCATCCATCCCATAACCACAGGGCAACCTGTGGTAGTCTGTCTAAAGTATTTCATGTCTTCGGCGATATGCCAGAGGAGGGCGTTGGATTTTCCAATCGCACGGTTGTCGGCTATTGCGACTATGATGCATTTTTCCATATTCAAAACAACTTAAACTGCGACCGGAGCCTTGATGACCGGCCATGGATCATAACCTTCGAGGGTAAAGTCCTCGTATCGGAAATCGAAAACCGATTTGACTTCGGGATTCAGGATCATTCTGGGCAGGGGGCGTGGCTCTCTGGAGAGTTGCTCACGTACCTGGTCGAAATGATTGAGATAGATGTGTGTGTCTCCCGTGGTGTGAATGAATTCCCCGGGGCGAAGACCGCATTCCTGCGCAATCATCATGGTAAGAAGGGCATAGGATGCGATGTTGAATGGGACTCCAAGGAATGTGTCTGCGCTCCTCTGATAGAGCTGGCAGGACAGCTTGCCCTCTGCCACATAGAACTGGAAAAGGCAGTGGCACGGAGGAAGGGCCATCTTGTCCACCTCGCCAGGATTCCAAGCACACACCAGCATGCGGCGGGAATCAGGATTATGTTTGATGGTCTCTATCACCTGGGAGAGCTGGTCTATCGAGCGGCCGTCCGGAGCTGGCCATGAACGCCACTGGTGGCCGTAAACAGGACCGAGGTCCCCGTTTTCATCAGCCCACT
>CAMHFA010000050.1 GCA_946184255.1 uncultured Bacteroidales bacterium | reverse complement strand
CTAGGTTCAGGACCGGTTCCGGTTCGCAGGCTCCCATAAAAAACCATTCCCCGTCTGCCCAGGCCTCGACCCAGGCATGGTTGTCGTCGGTGTGTGCCCACCGTGGAGTGTAAACCTGACGGGCAGGGATTCCCACAGAGCGGAGCGCGGTGACGGTGAAAGTGGATTCTTCACCGCAGCGACCAAGGGTGCTCCTTGCACTTGCAAGAGGGGAAAGGGTCCTTGCATCGGAAGGTTTGTAGGTGAGTTTCTCGTGGCACCAATGGTTGACCTCAAGGATGGCGTCCTTCATGCCCATTCCCTCTATTCTGGGCTTGATCTCCCTCGCGAAGGCCATCCTGGCCGTATCAAGCTTTTCGTTATTGACCCTAATTGGCAGTACGAAATGCCGGAATACCCTTTCCGGAACATTCCAACCCATCTCGTCACGGGTCTTGAAGGAAGACTGGACGCAATCCAGATAATAACTCAGGGGATAGTCGGTTAGGTCGGCAAGAGGCATGTATGCATAGAGAAACTTAAGGGCCTCCTTCTCCTCTGTGGTCAGCAGCAGGCTGTCAACGGGGCAGAACTCTTTCAGGGATGGATTGTCGGCCATCCTGGAATCAAAGTCTTTCTCAACCTGAAGCCGGAATCCGTTGTCGGAGATAAAATGATGAACCTCGCAGGAAGATAAAAGCAGTAAGGCAGCTATTGCCAGAAGATACTTTTTCATGACGGCTGGATTTCAGACTTGGCTATTCAGTAATGACAAAGGAACCGAACCTTTCCGGATTGTGGTTGTCAGCAACCCAGATGGGATGCCAGCTCCAACCGGCATTCACCGGTTTCCCGTTAAAATGGAATAGATTGTAACGTCCAAGGAACAGCTTCAAGATGTCTCCGTCTGCCGGAGTGACCTGATCCTTGCCGAAAAGGTCTGCGAAACCTTTCCAAGGGAATTTGATCTCTGCCGTCCATCCCTTTGACACAACTGACGGGTCATTCAGTTTGCCGTCCACTTTGACTGCTACTTCCAGTCCAGGGAAATCCCAAGTCCGATACACCCATCTCAACCCCCTGGGATTGATTCCTGTCCAGAAATGGTCGTCATTCCTGTCGAAATTTCCTCCGAAACTGATGGCTCCGTTTTTCAGGATGTCGAATCTGTCCTTGGCGAAATAGGGCTTACCTGAAATCAGCTTTCCTGATGAATCAAAGACAGGATAGGCATCCCTCCATAGATAGAAGACCTCATAGATGACACCAAGGGCATTGATCTCCAATTCATAATAAGTGTCTTCACCGGCGATGAAAACCTCCAGGTCATTCTCCACCCACAGAAGGCTGTCCCTCTCTGTAAGGGTGGCAGCCGGATAGGGTTCTTCCACCCAGAAGCCTACATACAAGGCCTCGTCATCCCACAGGATGGCCGCCCTGGTGTCATAAACTCCAGGAGTTCCTCCGACCGCATCTACGAAACGACCGGACTTTTCGGCATTTTTCCAGACGTCCTTGTCAAGATTGCCGTCTATCCGTATAGGACCTTTTACCCGTTTGATTTTGTAGGAGTTCATATCAAATAAAGATTTTGTTGCACAAATGGATACCTACTACAAATATAAGAAATTTGTAACTTTGGGGCCTTGTTTTGACTGTATGAAACGTCACGCCATAGCGATCTTCGTCATTTCTGTACTCGCCGTCATCCTGGCCTGCTGGTATTTCTTTCCCTCCGGCGGGTTCAAGGCCGGTGGCATGACGTTCAGGTTCCCTTCGTACGAATCCTACCTGAGGGATCTGAAGGAGGGACGTCACGATCCCGACGTAGATTCGGTCCTTCTGGCGGCCCGCAGATCAATCGAGCTTATCCAGGAATCGTCCGACACCTTGGGTTTCTTCAAGGAATATTTTTCCACGGACCCCAACCGTGTCTTCACTCCGGACAGCAGCTATACCTTTTTCGACTCCTTGTTCGTTGAAATGGAGAATGCTTCTTCCGAGGGCAAGGTGGTCAGGATAATGCATTATGGGGATTCCCAGCTTGAAATGGACAGGATTTCCTCTGTACTGCGCCAGGGCTTACAGGATAGGTTCGGCGGTTCCGGCCCCGGTATGGTACCCATGATAAAACCCATTTCTTCGGTATCAGTGATGCAGCATGCCAGTGGGGCACTTACCCGTTATGCCCGGGTCATGGATTCGTTGTCCAACTGGACTTCCACCCACCGTTACGGCCCCATGGCCCAGAGTGTCAAGGTGTTCGGAAGTGGCCGTTTCAATTTCCGGAGGACCGACAACCGATATGCCCAGGAGAGGGCGAAAAGGATTTCAAAGGTTTCTGTCCTTCTTGGGCACAACAGTCCCGGATTGTCGGTGACACTGAAGTGCGATACCATCAAGGCCACGACTGAGGTTATTGATTCTGCGAAGGATGAAGTCTCGTTACTCTCTTGGACCCTCCCGACTGAAGTGGTTTCAGGTTCCCTTTCTTTCACCGGTGACGCAGAAGTTTACGGAATCATGCTCGATGGTTCTCCGGGAGTAACTGTTGACAATGTGGCATTGAGGGGATGCGCAGGAACTGTCTTCGATGACATGGATTCCACATTGATGAAGCAGTCTTTCGACTTGATGGACACCCCCTTGATCATCCTCCAGTTCGGTGGCAATGCCATGCCCGGCATCGGTTCACGGAAGGGTATTTCCCTTTACGTGGACAAAATGGATGAGCAGTTCGATTATTTCAGGAAGGTGGCTCCAAGGGCAAAATTGCTCTTCGTCGGACCGGCTGACATGTGCAAAAGTTATGACGGTTATCTGGTGACCTGGCCGCTTCTTCCCGAATTGAATGATTCCCTGAAGGTCCACTGCCTCCAGAACGGTGTCGCTTATTGGGACACCTTCAACATGATGGGCGGAGAAGGTTCCATGCGCAGATGGGTAAACCATAATCCTCCGCTTGCAGGCCCGGATTATATCCATTTCACAACAAGGGGAGCCAATGAGATCGGCAGCGCAATCGCCAGGTCTCTCCTTGTCTATTACGATTTCCAGCTGCTTCGCAGGAAGCTTCCGGAAGACTATGTCGATGAATATATGGGGAGATGATGAAGCGGATTGCATATTCATTGGCATTGCTGCTACTGCCATCTATCCTGTTCGGACAGACCGTCAGGAGGGATTTGCCGGATCTGGAATTTTCCCGTTTCGACCGGAACAGGATTACCTTCCGTGGGGACAGCTCTGCTTTTGAAACTCTTTTTTCCAAGCTGGACAGGGTCCTTTTCAATGGTTCTGACAACCTCAATATCATCCATATAGGCGGGTCCCACGTGCAGGACGGCACCTTTACCAGACAGTTGCGGAATGACCTTCTGGCCCTTGGTCCCGATCTGGATGGCGGTCGTGGACTTGTCTTTCCTTTTTCGGCAGCCAAGACAAATAACCCCAGCAGCTTCAGGACCAGGTCAGGTGGAGAGTGGAAAACTACTAAAAATACCCAGAGGGAGATTGACAGACCCCTTGGAATTTCAGGTATGGCACTCACTACTTCCGATTCCACAGCATTCCTGAGGATAGTCCTCAATGCCAGGAACGCAACGGCCATGGATCCTTCATTCAAGTTCGACAAGGTGGATGTTTTGGGTTATTCATTTGGAGGAGATCGATTCCCCTTGATTGTACTAGAATCCGGGGATTCCATTACTGGGGTTCGGGACTATGAGAAGTCGATATGGTCGTTCCATCTACCGCAGGTGGCAGACTCGGTGACTGTCGCTGTTGGAGGCACAGGAGGAGAACTTACAGTTACAGGGATTCTCTTGGATAATTCTAATCCCGGAATAACCGTTACCGGAATAGGTGTCAATGGGGCAGCTCTTCCATCATATCTCAAATGTGAGGATTTCGGAAGGGATCTGGAAATGGTCCGTCCGGATTTGGTGATTTTCGGAATAGGAATAAATGATGCTTCAGGAAAGGAATTCCATAAGGATGATTTCATCCGCCGTTACAAGACCCTTGTTTCCAGAATCAAGGCAGTGAATCCCGACTGTGCCCTTCTGTTCATCACAAATAATGACAGTTACAGGCGTGTAAGGCGGAGGGTCTATTCAGTCAACAGGAACATCTTGGAAGTTGAGGACGCTTTTTTCAGGATCTGCACTGATTGTGGAGGAGGAGTGTGGAATCTCTTCGAGATCATGGGAGGATTGGGCACCATGAAGGACTGGGAAGATGCCGGCCTTGCCAAACGCGACAAGATTCATTTTACCGAGGAGGGCTATGCCGTTGTCGGCGACCTTTTGTACAATGCCCTGATGGGTAAATACATGGAACATCTCAGGAGGAGGATGTCATGGGATTGAAGGAGGTAGCATTTGATTTTCTGGGTAACCTGTTCTCTTTCGACCAGGCCCATCCGCTGCTGTTCACCCAGTTCTATTTCTGGGCCTTCTTCGCCATCGTCCTGGCTTTCCTCTGCGTGTTCCGCAGCAAGATTCTGTTGAGGAATGCATTCATCTTCTTTGCCAGCCTTTTCTTCTACTACAAGACAAGCGGACTTTTCCTGATCCTGCTGGGCTTCGTGATAGTTTACAACTACTTGGCAGGATTGCTGTTGCCCCGTTGCGGGCATTCCGGCTGGCGGAAAGCCCTAGTGGTGCTGAGCATCGTGGTGGACCTGTCTCTTTTGTGCTATTACAAGTACGCATATTTCCTGACAGATGTCGTCAACAACCTGTTTGGAACCTCTTTCATTGTAAAGGACTGGTTTGCTGCAGCCGGGAATGCCATCGCCGGCTCCCAGGCATTCAGCGTCGATTCCATATTCCTCCCTGTCGGTATTTCGTTCTTCATATTCCAAGCGATAAGCTATGTGGTGGATGTTTCCAGGGGAATGGCTCCGGTCAGGAATTTCCTTGACTTCGGGTTTTATCTCAGTTTCTTTCCTCAGCTTGTGGCCGGCCCCATAGTCAGGGCAAGGGAATTCATCCCCCAACTGAGGAAGCCGTTCTTCCTCGGCAGGACCCAGTTCGGCTTTGCAGTGTTCTGGATCCTTAACGGACTTGCCAAGAAACTGATCCTCAGCGACTACCTTGCAGTGAACTTCTGCGACAGGGTTTTCGAGAATCCGATGCTGTACACTGGATTCGAGAACCTGACAGCCTTGTTTGGCTATTCCCTCCAGGTCTATGCCGACTTTTCGGGCTATACTGACATCGCTACCGGAGTGGCTATGTTAATGGGCTTCTATCTGCCAAAGAACTTCAACTCGCCCTACAAGGCTAAGAACGCGACTGAATTCTGGCGCAGATGGCACATTTCCCTTTCCACTTGGCTCCGGGATTATCTTTACATCCCCCTGGGAGGAAACCGCAACGGAACCTTCGGATCCTATGCTATAATTTTGGGAATAGCTTTCCTTGCTTCAGCCCTTGCCGGAAGCTGGTGGGTGTTTTTCTCGGTACTTGCAATGACCTTTGTTATCGCCCTTCTGATCATCTTCAAGAAAGGCTG
Source organism: uncultured Bacteroidales bacterium (assembly GCA_946184255.1). Taxonomy (GTDB): domain Bacteria; phylum Bacteroidota; class Bacteroidia; order Bacteroidales; family UBA932; genus Cryptobacteroides. The sequence continues at coordinate 1,793 of CAMHFA010000050.1, read as the reverse complement.
GCGCAAGGAGTTGATCTCGGACATCAACAGGATGGATACCATGCTCCTTGGGGGACTGTGGCATGGAGCAAGCTGGAACTTCATGATCTGGGGCGGGCTCAACGGACTCGGAATTCTTATCTACCGGTTCTGGCATGGATGTAATGCCTATTTCAAGGTCCTGGTTATAGGTTTTGTCGTTTCAGTTTTCGGTGCTTTGCGGTATTACTTCGGTGCTCCAGTTTTCAATCTATTCTTCTGGTGGACTCTTATCATCCTCGCAGGTGCTTTTGCCGGTATGGTTTTCCACCTCTTCCACAAGCCCGGTCCTTTTACTTCAGAGGGACCGGCAATTAAGTGGATCAGGGATTCATGGGCAGTGCTGATGACTTTCATATTCATAACCTTCACCCGTCTTTTCTTCCGCAGCGGATCGAATCTGGATCCGGCAGAGGCAAACGAGAAAGCATGGAGTACTGCGAAGAACATGGTTAACCAAATCGGAGGACAGTGGGATTGGTCCCTGGTTCCTCAAATGGCTTGGCAGCACAGAAGCATCATCCTGGTTTTCGTCATAGGAATGCTGATCCATTGGCTTCCAGACGATTTCAAGCGTCGTTACCGCATCTGGTTCGCCAAGATGCCTCTTGTCCTGATGGTACTGGCCTGCGCTGCAGCTGTCTTTGTTATATGCCAGTTCGTCACCGCCGACCTCCAGAGTTTCATTTATTTCCAGTTTTAATTTATTCGTATATTGCATGTAATTATCAGGCAAAATGAATATCAGATTATCAGTTATTGCAGCACTGGCGCTTATGTTGGGCGTGGCTGCCTACGGTCAGACATCAAAACCGTCTCCGGAGAAATACATTGACTTCAAGGCCGTTCAGCCGGACGGTAAGGAGTTGAAACTGTCCGATTACGTCGGCAAAGGGAAGTACATCCTCGTGGACTTCTGGGCCTCCTGGTGCGGACCGTGCAGGGAAGAAATCCCGAACATGAAAGACATTTATTACGAGTTCAAGGACAAGAATTTCGACATTGTCGGGGCTCCTGTATTCGACAAACCGGAGAACACCCTTAAGGCTGTCAATGAATTCAAGGTTCCATGGAAGCAGATACTGAGTGTTCCGGAATCTGTTCCGGAGGCGTATGGTTTCAATTACATCCCCTACATAATCCTTGTCGGACCGGATGGGACCATCCTGGAGAGGAACCTCCGTGGCCAGGCGATACGTGAAGCGTTGAAAAAGTATCTCGTAAATTAGGTAAATAGCTGAGAATTAATCAATTGTAAATCACGTAAAAAGATAGCGTATGAAGAGGAGGACTTTCATAAAAGATACGGCGCTGCTGGTTGCCGCTGCAAGTACAGGCGGTGCGCTTAAGGCGGTGGAGAAGTTGGACAATCCGGCCCTTCGACAGGCTCAGGGACCGGGTAGGGTTGGTGAGCCCGTCGAACCACAGGGACCGGAAGGCAGGCTGATTGTTTCCGCTCCGATGCTCCAGAATTATGCTGAGACTTCCATCGGTGTGGCCTTTGCCGTAAGCGATCTTGCGAACGGATATGTGCTGATTGGAGAGAAGCCGGACCTCAGCGATGCCGTGAAGGTGAAGTGTGGAGGTTACAGGCTGACCGAATTAAGCGACAAGGTAAGTCAGGTCAGGATCACCGGTCTCAAGCCAGCTGATTGCATCCTCATCATGCTGGGCCTTTGCAAGCATTCTTACGGTGCCCAAATCCATATGGGCTATTCTCCGTATGGAATGTGTCGGGTCCCATCCGTCTGACTGTCTTGCCTGGGCAGTAAAAT
>CAMHFA010000049.1 GCA_946184255.1 uncultured Bacteroidales bacterium | reverse complement strand
CTGCCGCTTCATCCCCTCCATCGGCAACTATATCTACGGAGTCTCAGACAATGCTCTTTGGGTGAATCTCTACATGGGCAACAAGGCTGACGTGAAGGTCGGCAAGAAGGCCATAACCCTTAGCCAGGAGACTAATTATCCTTGGGAAGGAGCAGTGACCCTGAAAGTCGGCATGAAGGGCTCCCTGAAGACCCAGATCCGCCTTCGTGTGCCAGGCTGGTGCAAGGATTACACCCTGGCCGTCAACGGAGAAGCTTTCGATGCCCCTGTTGAAAAAGGTTATGCCGTGGTTGACCGCAAGTGGAATGACGGAGACAAGATCGAAATCAATTTCGATATGCCCGTCGAGGTGGTCGCTGCCGATCCAAGGGTAAAGGAAGATGTCGGAATGCGTGCCGTACAGCGTGGTCCGCTTGTTTACTGCATAGAGGAAGCTGACAACAAGGATGACTTTGACGGTCTTCGCATTGCCGAAGACGCCTCTTTCGACGCTGCCTTTGAATCCGAGAAGCTTCGCGGTATAGTCAGCATAGCCGCTCATGTGGGTGACAAGACCCTGAATTATATTCCTTATTATTCCTGGGACAACCGCGAGGCCGGTAAGATGAAGGTCTGGGTACCCCTTGTTGGTGAATAACAGATTGATTATGAGACGGTTCTTTTTTATTGTAAGTATTTTTGCACTCTCGTTGGCTTCCGCCGCGGCGCAGGATTATATCTCCAACAGGGCCCCTTTGCTTCAGAGCCGCTATCTGGAGCTTCCGTTGGGTGCAATAAAACCCGAGGGTTGGTTGAAATTGCAGCTTCAAGCCCAGGTGACCGGTTTGACAGGTCATCTCGACGAGGTCTATCCGAACGTTGTCGGTGCCAGGAATGCCTGGCTAGGCGGCGACGGAGATGCCTGGGAGAGGGGACCGTACTGGATAGACGGGCTTCTTCCCCTTGCCTACATCCTGGACGACAAGGATCTCAAAGCCAAGGCGCAGGTGTGGGTCGAAGCTATCCTGAACTCGCAGAAGGAAGACGGTTACTTCGGCCCTGACATCGACAGGGCTCCGGAACCAGGACTCCAGCGGAACAATTCACATGACTGGTGGCCGAAGATGGTCGCGCTGAAGATAATCAAGCAGTACTACATGGCTACCCGCGACGAAAGGGTCATCCCCTTCCTGGACAAGTATTTCCGCTACCAGTTGAAGATGTTGCCGAAGTACCCGCTTGACAACTGGACTTTCTGGGGCGCCCAGCGTGGCGGAGACAACCTGGAGGTGGTTCTTTGGCTTTACAACCTGACGGGAGAGAAGTACCTCCTCGAACTTGGTGAACTGATCCACAGCCAGAGCACCAGGTGGAGCGAGTATTTCTTTGACGGCGAAATCCTACGGACGCCGAACACCCTCCACTGTGTCAACCTGGGACAGGGATTCAAGGAGCCGGTAATATATTACCAGCAGAAAAAGGATCCCAAGTTGCTGGATGCCATGCGCAGGGGAGAGAAGGTTATACATGATTATCTTGGCCTGCCTACCGGCCTTTGGGCTGGTGACGAGCTCATCAATTACGGGGATCCTACCCGTGGTTCGGAACTCTGCACTGCGGTTGAGATGATGTTTTCCCTGGAGGAGATGCTGAGGATTACAGGAGACACCCATTGGGCTGACTATCTGGAAAGGGTCGCTTTCAACGCCCTTCCAGCCCAGATAACCGATGACTACTCGGCCCGCCAATACTTCCAACAGACCAACCAGATCGAGTGTACCCGCAACACCATGCGCAACTTCTCGACTCCCCATGATGACACAGACCAGGTTTTCGGAATCCTTAATGGATATCCTTGCTGTACGACAAACATGCATCAGGGCTGGCCTAAGTTTACCCAGAACCTTTGGTACGCCACTGATGACGGTGGCCTTGCCGCTTTGGTGTTCGCCCCATCTTCAGTCGAGGCCATAGTGGCTGACGGAGTCAAAGTGAACATAAAGGAAGAGACCTTTTATCCTTTTGACGAGGAAGTCCGCCTGACTGTTTCTTTCCCTGAAAAAAAGGTAAAGGGTGCGTTTTTCCCGGTAAGGTTCCGTATCCCGTCCTGGTGTGATGCACCTGTCGTTAAAGTGAACGGCTCGCCGGTTGACATAACCATGACAGCCGGGGGAACAGTTTCCCTGAGGAGGAATTGGTCCAGGGGTGACGTTGTTTCCATCTATCTTCCAATGAGAATATCATGCAGTGAGTGGTACGATCGTGCCGCCGTCATTGAAAGGGGACCTCTCGTTTATGCTCTCAAGATGGAGGAGAACTGGACCCGCAAGGAATTCAAGCCGGAGGAGAGGGTAAGATACGGAGAGTGGTACCTGGAAGTGACTTCTCCCTCCAAATGGAATTACTGCCTCTCACGTCAGGATATTTCTGAAAAGAATCTTCCCGAGAAGTTCAAGTTGATCCGTACGGATGTCGACCGCAATCTCTATCCATGGAATGTTGAGAATGCTCCGCTGGTGATAAAGTGTACGGCCCGCGAGATGCTGGATTGGACCGTATATCGTGGTTCAACAGGCCAGATCCCCTATTTCACACAGCAGGGGAGGAATCTTGGCGAGGAGGAAACGATAGAGTTGATTCCTTACGGATGCACTGCTTTGAGAGTGACGGAATTCCCTGTCAGATAATACCTTTAAGTTTGTTTTTTCAGCGAGGTCGGTGTCCCAACCGGCCTCACTGTTTTTATACTCCTGTTTCAAGATGGGACAGAAATGACATTTTTTGGTCAGATTGTGTCAGCTTATTATAACGATTAAACCTAACTTTAGACAACTTAAAAAAGATAATCACATTATCCTTATTATCCACTTAACAAATCAAAAACAGTTTCAGTTATGCACCACGTTTTCAAACATGCTCTATGTGTGCTGTTTGCCGGAATCGTAAGTGTTTCGATGATGGCCCAGAACAGGCACACTGTGACAGGCGTCGTGACGGATGAGAATGCTAACCCGTTCCCCGGAGTCGCTGTAATGGTTGAAGGCACCACTGTTGGAAGCTTGACAGAAGCCAACGGTACCTACACTATTACTGCCGCTCCCCAGGAAACACTCGTGTTTACCTGCATCGGTTACAAGGATCAGCGCGTTCTTGTCGGTAATTTGACGACTTTGAACATTCAAATGGAGCCTGACGTCAATCTCCTTGATGAGACGGTCGTCATCGGTTACGGTGTCGCCCGTAAGAGGGATGTCACCGGTTCCATCGCAAACGTCAAGGGCGAGCAGATCGTAAAGGCACAGAATTTCAGTGCCCTCGAAAGCCTTCGTGGTAAAGCCTCCGGTGTGACCGTCCTCAACGATGCGACCCAGGGCTTCGACACGCCTCGCGTTATCATCCGCGGTACCGCCACCATCAACGCCTCCTCAGACCCTCTCTATGTGGTTGACGGAGTTGCGATGGAGCATTTCGGTCTCGTCAATCCTAATGACATCGAGTCCATCGAGGTTCTTAAGGACGCTTCCGCATCTGCTATCTATGGTGCTCGTGGCGCTAACGGAGTTATCCTCGTTACCACCAAGAGGGGCGACGGTGGACAGGACGGCGGACGGATCAGTTATCAGGGATCAGTATCCATCGGCCAGATGGCTCGTTACATGGATGCCATGAACGCCCAGGAATGGTGCGATACATTCATGGCAGGTCTTGCCAACGAGAACAAATGGAACGGTATGAACTGGTCGCTCAATCCTGCCGACTGGTTTACCGACAGAACTTATTTCGACGCCTCCGGAAAGCCTCTCTATGACACCAATTGGCAGAAGGAGTCCACTCGTACGACAATCTCCCATAACCATCAGATCAATGTCCAGCAGAAGGGCAAGAATTCTTCTACCGGTGCTTTCCTTAACTATACAGACAAGGAAGGTCTTTTGATCAATACTTGGACAAAGCGTGCAAGCGGAAAGTTGACCTTTGATGCCAATCCCACGAAATGGCTGACCACCAACATCAACCTCATGGTCAACCACACCTACGGTCGCCACACTCCCCAGAATGCAGGTGGCCAGGAGGCTATCCGTACCATGATCGAGATGCTGCCATGGCTCCCTGTTTATGAGCCCGGAACCAATAACTACACAACCAACGCTTCCCCTGCGATGTCTTATGGCTTCGAGGGTATGGCGAACCCGGTGATGATTCTCGATCTCCAGAAGAGAAGGAGGTCTGACACCCAGATCTTCGGAAATGCTGCTTTCACCTTCCACCTTCTCCCTGGCCTTGACCTCAAGACCCAGTTGGGAATCGATGCTCACACAATCCAGATCAGGTATTACTCTCCTACAAACCTCACCAACCTGTCGGCACCGGATGGTAGGGCTGAATTCACCAGCACCAACACCTTCTACTGGCAGGAGGAGACCTACCTGACCTACAATAAGGTTTTGGACGATCACCGTATCAACGCCATGGCCGGTCTCTCATGGCAGGAGCGTACCTACATGTACAACTATGCCAGGACCAGAGGTTTCACTACTGATTTCTTCGAGGATTATAACATGGGTGTCGGTACCGACCACAGGAAGCCGGCTTCAGAGCATCAGCGTTGGGCCATGAATTCCTACTTCCTCCGTCTTGCCTATACATTCAAAGATCGCTATTCGATTACAGCTACCGGCCGTTATGACGGATCCTCCAAGTTCGGAGACAATCACAAGTACGGTTTCTTCCCTTCAGCCGGTTTCGCATGGATGGTTTCCCAGGAGGATTTCATGAAGAACGCCAAGGCTATCAGCCACCTCAAGCTCCACACAAGTTACGGACTTACCGGTAACTCCGAAATCGGTGTGTACAGATCCCTGTCAAGTGTTGAATCGAGCACCACGCTCATCAATAATGTCAGCGCTCCTTACTCCCGTATCAGTTCCATGGCCAACTCAGACCTCAGGTGGGAGAAGACCGCTCAGTTTGATGTAGGTTTCGACGTGGGCTTCTTCAAGGATCGCGTCAACCTGGATGTTTCTTATTACCATAAGTTCACTTCCGACCTCCTTCTTAACTGCCCCGTTGTCCATTCCACTGGTTTCTCCTCTGTCATGAAGAACATCGGTTCGGTAAAGAATGATGGTTTCGACATCATGCTCAACGCCTATCCTATTGACAACAAGACCTTTACTTGGAACACCACCCTCAATCTCAACTACAATAAGAACGAGATCGTCCATCTTGGAGAGACCGACGCTGATATCGAGGAGAACTCCTGGGTGTCCGGTGCCAACACCATCCTTCGCGTAGGAGAGCCTATCTCGGCATTCTACGGTTACGAGCGCTATGGTGTCTGGACCGTTGAGGATGCACAGGCCGGAAAATGCTCTCAGGCACAGATCGGTCGTCCTCATCGTTCTGACGGTAAGATAGTGACCGGTAAGGGTGTTCCGGATTGGAACGGAAGCTGGATCAACACCTTCAACTACAAGGGCTTCGACCTTACAGCTGACCTTCAGTTCGTTTATGGTGTAGAAGTTCAGCAGCGTTACTTCCACCCTCTGTACGACCGTTTCGGTATTACCAACGGACTCACCGCCATCTACAAGGATGCATATGACGGAACCAATCCCAACACGATGCAGCAGGCCATCCGTCTGTGTAACTCCGGACATGCCGGACAGGACACCAAGGGTGACACTGCCTGGGTCTGCGACGGTTCCTATCTCCGTCTCAACATGATGCAGTTCGGCTACACTTTCGGCAAGGCTGTCACCAGCAAGCTCGGAATCAATGCTCTCCGTACCTACGTGAGCGGCAACAATCTCTTCCTGCTCTGCTCCAAGGACTATCTTGGATATGATCCTGAAGCCGGCTCTGGTGGAGGCAACTTCGAGTCTGTCAATTCCCGCGGCCAGAACACTCCGTTCTACTCCTATCCTCGCGCGAGGACTTTCACCTTCGGTGTAAACGTGACTTTCTAATTTATGACGAAGTTGATAACATCTAACACAGAAGATATATTATGAAAAAGATATTTTTATCAATTGCGACACTCGTTTGTGGTCTCTTCCTCCTCTCCTCCTGCACGGAGTTCCTCGCGGAGAACCCGAAGAGTAACCTTACCTTTAAGGACTTCTTCAAGACCAAGGCGGACATTGAAGGTAACGTTAACTATCTGTATAGAGTTGGCGCCCCTACGCAGTTCGCTTCTACCGGTGCCTACGACTGCTCGCTGATCGCATACACCAGCCTGCTCACAGGTTACTTCGTCAATGTGTATGAAGGACAGGAGCTTCAGTGCAACTATTCACGCCTCCTTACCCGTCAGGATAATACCCAGAGTATTTCCGAAGATATGGACGGTCTCTGGGACGGATGCTACAGGGTCATCAACAATGCCAACGGTATCATCAAGGCGATTCCCGATGTAGTGGAATCAGGCAACATGTCTTCCGCAGATGGTTCAAGGCTTGATGGTGAGGCTCGTTTCTTCAGGGCCTTCAACTACCTGATGCTCGTAAAGTTCTTCGGAGACGTTCCAAAGAGCGAAGAGTTCCTTTATGACCTTTCCTTCGATACCGAACTTCCCCGTACACCCAAGGCGGAGGTCCTCGCCCTGGTAGAGAGTGATCTCAAGACGGCATCAGCAAATCTTCCCGATGCGAAATTCGCTGCAAACGGCCACAGGATTACGAAGTGGGTTGCCGAAATGGCCCTCACCGATATGTATTTCTGGCAGGCAAAGTACGCTGAGGCTGCTGCCGAAGCCAAGAAGATCATTGCTTCCGGCAAGGTTTCACTTGCCCAGAACAAAGACACTGGTTTAAACAGTGCTTATAACCAGCTCCGTGCTATGGATGATCTTGATGAGGTTATCTATGCCTATGAGTTTGAGGCTTCCCTCGGAAATAACTCTTATACTCCCACCCATGCTTTTGATGGATCTGCGACCAGCCTTTCCAACAAGTATGCTATCTATGAACGTTGCTTCGGCCCCATCAACCGTTACCTGAACGTTTACGAGCCTGATGACCTTCGCATCCAACCCAACCAGTTCTTCCACTGGGATTACACAAGACCCGATGACGGTCGCAAGTGGAATCCTCCGGCATTTACGACTGGCTGGATGCCCGGCTTCACCAACGTTAATTTCGCGAATATGGGTTATCAGTTCCCTGGCAACTGGTACTACTATGACGAGCAAGCCATTCTCAGTACCGGAAAGGGTGTCAAGGACTGGAACATCTATCGCTATGCCGAAACCCTTCTCGATGCTGCCGAGGCTATCGCCCAAAGCAGCGGGGTGAATGCTGAAGCCGCCGAATACCTGGCCCAGGTTCAGTCACGCG
>CAMHFA010000048.1 GCA_946184255.1 uncultured Bacteroidales bacterium | reverse complement strand
TTTCTCATAGCTCGCAAATATACCCTTTTTTGCTATAAATCGCTAAATTTGTTATAATTTTGCCATTTCCGTGCCAATTTTATTAACAGGGACATGTACACAGCCAAACAGATAAGACAGCAATTCCTGGATTTCTTCGAATCCAAAGGACACATGGTGGTGCCGTCAGCACCCATGGTAATCAAGAACGACCCTACACTTATGTTCACCAATGCCGGGATGAACCAGTTCAAGGACATCTTCCTGGGCAATTCCGCTCCCAAGTCAAAAAGGGCTACCGACACTCAGAAGTGCCTGAGGGTCAGTGGAAAGCATAATGACCTGGAGGCAGTTGGACATGACGGTCGTCACCACACCATGTTCGAGATGCTCGGAAACTGGAGTTTCGGGGATTATTTCAAGTCCGAGGCCATAGCCTGGGCCTGGGAACTTCTGACCGAGGTGTACAAGATCGACAAGTCCAAGCTCTACGCCACCGTTTTCGAAGGTTCCCCCGAAGATGGAACCTCCCTAGACGAAGAAGCCAGGGAGGCATGGATGAAAATAATGCCGGAAGACCATATCATCCTGGGAAACAAGCACGACAATTTCTGGGAGATGGGCGACACCGGGCCCTGCGGACCCTGCAGCGAAATCCACATCGACCTCAGGTCTGACGAAGAGATTGCCAGGATTCCCGGCAAGGATCTGGTCAACACCGACAACGACCAGGTCATAGAGATATGGAACCTTGTGTTCATGCAGTACAACCGGAAGGCAGATGGCTCCCTCGAACCGCTTCCTGCAAAGAACATCGACACCGGAATGGGCTTTGAGAGGCTCTGCATGGTACTGCAGGGCAAGAGCAGCAACTACGACACCGATGTATTCTCAGGAATGATCGGCAGGATCGAGGAACTCTCAGGCCACAAGTACCATGAGAATGAAAAGACAGAGGTCGCAATGAGGGTCATTGCAGACCACATCAGGGCTATAGCGTTCTCAATCGCAGACGGTCAGCTTCCGTCCAATGTCAAGGCCGGTTATGTGATCAGGAGGATCCTACGCCGTGCTGTACGCTACGGATACACTTTCCTCGGATTCGACGAGCCCTTCCTATGCTCACTCGTTCCACAGCTTGTGGCAGACATGGGAGAAGCCTATCCCGAACTCGGAAAACAGCAGAATCTTATCGAAAGCGTTATCCGAGAGGAGGAACTGTCCTTCCTCAGGACCCTGGACCGTGGAATCAGGATGATGGATGACTACATGGAGAAAAACGCCGGAAGCAAGACAATTCCCGGTACTGATGCCTTCATCCTTTATGATACTTATGGATTCCCTATCGACCTTACCGGGCTTATAGCTGCCGAGAACGGATTCACCGTTGACATGGACGGGTTCAATTCCGAACTTCTGAAGCAGAAGGAAAGGGCCCGCAATGCCACCGCCAATGAATTCGGCGACTGGACCGTATTCCACGAAGGTGAAGAAGCCACTTTCATGGGCTATGACAGCCTTGAACTGGATGGCGTAAGGCTTCTCAAGCAGCGCACGGTCAAGCAGAAAAACAAGACAATGTTCCAGCTCGTCTTCGACAGGACTCCGTTCTATGCCGAAATGGGCGGACAGGTCGGTGACACTGGAACCATTATCTCTTCCAGCGGAGAGCAGGTCAGGATCCTCAACACAGTCAAGGAGAATAATCTTACGATCCACATAGCCGAGAGAATCCCTGAAGACTGCGAAGGAGAGTTTACGCTGAAGGTTGATGTCGCCCGCAGGCTCAAGATTGCAGCGAACCACACCGCCACTCACCTCCTGGACCATGCCCTGAGGGTGGTCCTCGGAACACATGTTGAGCAGAAGGGTTCATTTGTCGGACCGGATTATTTCCGTTTTGACTTCTCCCATTTTTCGAAGGTCACCGATGAGGAGATCCGTAAGGTAGAACACATGGTGAACTCCATGATCCGTTCAGACTACTCCCTCGAAGAAAAAAGGGACGCTACGATGGACGAGGCGATGGGAATGGGCGCCATAGCGCTTTTCGGTGAGAAATACGGAGACCGGGTAAGGGTTGTCAAGTTCGGGGATTCAATAGAACTCTGCGGAGGTACCCACGCCCTCTCGACCGGAAGGATCGGTTTTTTCAAGATAGTCTCTGAATCAGCTATCGCAGCCGGTGTCAGAAGGATTGAAGCCATCACCGGAGAGGCTGCCGAAAACCTTCTCGATTCTGTGGCCGACACCCTGAAGGGAATAAGGGAGATGTTCAACAACGTTCCCGATGTCACATCTGCAGTACACAAGATGATTGCTGAGAATACTGATGCTCGCAAGAAGCTCGAGGAAATCGCCAAGGAAAAGGCCGCTGAATTCGCAAGGCGTATCAAGGAGAATGCAGAGGAAATCAATGGAATAAATATTGCAACATCCAACCACGACGTCGATCCAGCCATGTTCCGCGAAGCGGCTGCCATCCTTCAGAAAGAGGTGACTAATTTCGCCCTTGCAGCGGCATACACCCATGATGGCAAACCTCAGCTTGTGTTGATGTATTCTGCTGATCTGGTCGCATCCGGCCACAATGCCGCAGCCGACATCCGCGAGGCAGCCAAATTCATCCAGGGAGGAGGCGGAGGACAGCCCTTCCTTGCAACAGCCGGAGGACGTGACACAGCAGGTCTTCCTGCGGCACTGGACAAAATGGTGGAAAAGGCCACAAGCTAGGCAACATAGCCTCACCAGATGAAGAAACTTGACAGATTCATACTGACCTCGTTCATAGGACCATTTTTCATGATCCTCTTGGTCGTTATCTTCATCCTGGTGATGCAGTTCCTCTGGGTCTATATCGACGAACTTGTCGGAAAAGGCCTGGATTTCAAGATCATCGTCGAATTCCTCTTCTGGGGCAGTTGTACCGTCCTTCCGCTAGCTCTTCCCCTAGCCACCTTGCTGGCATCCATGATGACAGTGGGAAGCATGGGCGAAAACAATGAGTTGATCGCACTCAAGGCCGCCGGCGTTTCCGTCCTAAGGGTCATGGCCCCTCTGATGATCGCTTCCATGATCATCAGTATCGGTACATATTTCGTCATCAACAAACTGGTGCCGGTAGCTTACAACGAGATATTCACACTCAGGGATGACATCAAAAGGACCAAGAACGAGATAAAGATTCCCGACGGAGTATTCTACGACGGAGTCGATGGTTTTGTACTCAGGGTCGGTACCACGGATGAGAACGGCATGATGAACGATGTCATGCTCTACGACCACCATGGCAAGGGAAACACCAGGCTGACTCTGGCAGACTCGGCCGAAATGCGCCTTTCCAAGGACAAGTCCTACCTGACGATCAAGATGTACAACGGCACGAACTACCAGGAGACCAATGAAAAGGCCTATAAGGACACTTCTCTCCAGCTTCAAAAGATCGACTTCACGAAGCAGGAAATGGTTGTCCTTCTGGAAAACTATGCCTTCCAGAAATCAGACAGCGCCAGGTTCGGAGACCAGGTTAAGGCCCTGCCTCTCTGGAGGCTCAGGGAGGACAAGGATACCCTTCGTATTGAAAGGGACAGCACCAAGACATCCCAGTTCATGTACACCGCGGCGTCTTACCTGTTCGCCCTCAACAACCAGCTCGACACAGTTCCTTCGGGAATAAACAGGAACTTTGAAGATCCTGAATATCTTCAGTTTCCAGACGAAAGACATAAGGCAAATGCCCTGGGAAGGGCATCCAATACAGCGAGACAGCTCCAGGGCAACCTTCAGAACTATGAATTCGGTGCTTTCGACTACACCGTAAAGCTTCGCTGGACTGTCCTGGAATTCCTCCGGCGCTACGGCCAGGCGATTGCCTGCTTCATCATGTTCTTTATCGGAGCTCCAATCGGGGCTCTCATCCGTAAAGGTGGACTTGGAGTAAGTGCCATTGTGGCCCTTCTCTTCTTCCTCCTTTACTGGATAGTTGATATCACCGGTGTAAAACTGGCGAGGGACGGTAGTGTGAGCGCCTGGGTGGGAGCCTTCGGCTCGGCGATGGTCCTGATGCCGATAGGAGTCTATCTGACATTCAGGGCCGTCCATGACACAGACCTGTCCAACATGGACACCCTGAAGAACTGGTGGAAGAAGTTCCGCAGCCAGGTCGCAGGACTGTTCAAGAAGACCAGGATAGTCTTCATGGGTACTCCGGAATTCGCCGTAGCCTCCTTGAAGGCTTTGATTGACAAAGGATACAATGTCGTTGGAGTGATCACTGTGGCCGACAAGCCAAGCGGACGCGGTCAGAAAGTAAATGAAAGCGCAGTCAAGAAATTTGCAGTGGAAAAGGGTATTCCCGTTCTTCAGCCGGTTAAGTTGAAGGATCCTGGATTCCTGGCTGAGTTGAAGGCATTCAAAGCAGACTTATTTGTAGTAGTAGCTTTCAGGATGCTGCCCGAAGAAGTCTGGACAATGCCAAAACTCGGCACATTCAACCTCCACGCAGCACTTCTGCCACAGTATCGCGGTGCCGCTCCTATAAACTGGGCAGTCATCAACGGTGAGACCAGGACCGGAGCCACCACATTCATGATCGACAAGAACATCGACACTGGAGGAATCATCCTTAGACAGAGCATCATCGTATCCGAGTCGGACAATGCAGGCGATGTACATGACAAACTGATGGAAATCGGTGCGGAAATGGTGGTACAGACAACCCAAGGTCTTATAGAGCACAATGTGGACACCCGCCTCCAAAGAAGTTTCATCCAGGGTTCCGAGGTCTTGAAGACTGCTCCGAAACTTACCCGTGAACTTTGTCACATAGACTGGAACGACACTACCAAACAGGTCAATAACCTGATCCGGGGTCTGAGCCCCTACCCCGCCGCCTTCACCGAACTGGTCAAGGAAGGCTCATCCCCCCTCCAGCTCAAGATCTACTCCGCCGAGAAGGTTTATCCAGAGCATTATAATTCAAACAAACCTGGATGTGTGATGTCCGACGGGAAGACGTATCTGTGGATAACGACAGCTGACGGAGCCATCTCAATCAAGGAAGTCCAACTGGCAGGGAAGAAACGGATGGACATCGGCGCATTCCTCCTTGGTTTCCGCGATCCTGAATCCTATTCCACCACTCCCGGCACCTCCAAGGCCGAAATCGAAAAGACACGGCAGTCATGAGCACGGCAGTTATCATAGGTGGTGGAGAATTCCCGAGAAAAGCATATCCCAGGGAACTTGTCCGCCAGGCTGACGTGATCGTCTGCTGTGACGGCAATGCACTCAGGGCATTTCTCCGAAACCGCGAGAAGATTTTCGGACATCCAAGAAGGGAGCCGGACGCGATAGTCGGTGACATGGACTCCATGAAGCACGGACTCGCCAGAGAGTATTCCCATTTGCTCGTCAAAATTGAAGAGCAGGATGACAATGACATAACCAAAGCCCTTCATTTCATCCTTGACCACTATCCGGACGTAGACACAGTCCATTTAATCGCTGCGACCGGGAAAAGGGAGGACCATACAGTCGGGAACCTCGGCCTGCTGATGGAATATGCTGCTGCCGAACCCGGCTTGAACATCGACATGGTCTCCGACTATTCCACCTCATTTGCAATAACCGACAGCTGCGAACTATTTTTGGGAAAGGGACGCCGTATCTCACTTTTCAGCCCGGACAATTCTCTTGTCCTTAAATCCAAGGGACTGGAATGGACTACCGACAATGTTGTCTTTGACAACTGGTGGAAAGCGACCCTGAACCGCACCACTGAAGATGCAGTGAAACTCGACTTTTCTCACAAATCCTTGGTATTAATCATTATTGATTAATCATTTTTGGTTATATTTGTCTGAACGGACAAACCAATCATCAGTATGCTTAAGAAAATAAGAGTCATCCTGGCGGCCCTCTGCTTCGTGGCCGTCACCCTGCTCTTCCTGGATTTTTCCGGAACATTGCACCATTGGCTCGGCTGGCTGGCCAAGATCCAGTTCTTGCCGGCAGTACTGGCGCTTAACCTGGTTGTCATTATCGCCCTGCTGGTATTGACTATCCTGTTTGGAAGGATTTACTGCTCGGTAATATGCCCTCTCGGAGTTTTCCAGGACGGAGTAGCCAACCTGAGCAGGAAAGGGAAGAAAGGCAAGTATTCCTATTCAAAGGAAATCAAATGGCTGCGCTATGGAGTTTGGGTGATTTTCGTAGTCGCCTTCATCGCCGGAATCAATGCACTTGTCGCCCTTTTGGCACCCTACAGTTCATGGGGAAGGATCGTCCAGAATCTCCTGGCACCAGTCTGGCAGTGGAGTAACAACCTGCTTGCCGCAATTGCTGAGCGTCGTGAAAGTTACGCCTTCTACACCAAGGAAGTCTGGCTCAAGAGCCTGCCGACATTCATAGTCGCCTTGGTCTCCCTGATAGTGGTTGTGATTCTTGCATGGAGGAACGGCAGGACTTACTGCAATGCAATCTGCCCTGTCGGTACGACATTGAGCTTCTTCTCGAGGTTCGCAATGTTCCGTCCTGTAATCGATGCTTCCAAGTGCAAGAGTTGCCATGTCTGTGAGAAAAAGTGCAAGGCGGCCTGCATCGACATCGAAGGAGGCAAGAAGATCGACTATTCCCGCTGCGTGGACTGCTTCAACTGCCTTGACAACTGTAAGTTCGGTGCGCTGAAATATCGTTTCGCATGGGGCACAAAGGCCGGACAGCCGTCCGAGCCCGGCGAAGTCCATCCTCGCTCCGCTGCGGCTGAGTATCGCCTAAGCTCGGAGGCTGCTCCGGCAGACAAGACCCGCAGGGCTTTCATTGTGGGAAGTGCCATCGCCCTTGGTGGAGCAGCTATTCCCGCACGTGCACAGACTGATGAAGATGCCCAGGTCGAAATCCAGGGTGAAGGTGGCTTTGCAGACATCATTCCCAAGGTTGCCCCGAAACGCTCCGTGGAGATCACTCCTTTCGGATCAGAGAGCGTAGAGGCCTTCTACAAACACTGCACAGCCTGCCAGCTTTGCGTTTCAGTCTGTCCTAACGATGTACTCAGGCCTTCAAAGAAGCTCAGTCACCTGATGCAGCCTGAAATGTCCTTCGAGCGCGGCTACTGCCGTCCCGAGTGTGTCAAGTGCTCCGAGGTCTGCCCTGCCGGAGCGATTCTAAAGATCACTCCTGAGGAGAAGACCCAGTGGAAAGTCGGAACAGCCAGCATAGCCCCTTGGCTCTGCCTTGTTGACAACGGCGAGGTCGAGGAATGCGGCAACTGCTCTCGCCACTGCCCTGTCGGCGCCATCCATATGGTCAAGAAAGTCAGGGAGGATGGCAAGACGGTTATGATCCCTTCGGTAGAGGAAGAGAAGTGCATCGGATGCGGAGCCTGCGAGAACCTGTGCCCC
>CAMHFA010000047.1 GCA_946184255.1 uncultured Bacteroidales bacterium | reverse complement strand
GGGATCATATTCAATGAAATCATCACTTGAAGGGATCTTGACTTTTCTGGGATCTCCCTTTGCAAACTCGTCGAATTCATTCTCAAGGTCGTACGCACGGCTCTCTATTATCGGGAACCTGTCTCCGGCAAAGGTCCCGGCCGTTGAATTCATTTCCTTCAACAGGGCAGGCATGAAATAATCCCTTGCACCGGCGATACCTCCTCCTATTACGATTATACCATCCAAAATCGCGCTGGCATGAGCCATCGTGCTTCCGGCTGTTTCACCGAATTGACGGAACGATTCAATGGCAGCATCCCTGTTTCCTGTAAGCTGCCCTTCAGCTATCTCGAATATCTCCTTGGGGCTGAGATCTGCCTCAGAGCCGGAGATCTCTCTGTATACTCTTTTTATAGCTCTGATCGATACCCCTTCCTCGGCGATAAGGTCGGGGTATAGTTTGCCGTTTGTACACCAGATGTCACCACCACATGAATTGTCACCCATGAGCAGTCTCCCTTCTGTCACGACACCTGCTCCGAATCCTGTTCCGAATGTGATGCCCAGCAGATTGTTGTAACGTTTGTTGCTGCCGGAAGCCTCAAGCCTGGAATTCACCCATGGCAGAAGGCCTTCAAGGGCCTCTCCGTAAGCGAAGAGATTCCCGTCATTATTAATGAAAACAGGGATTCCGAACTGTTTTTCAAGATATGGTCCAAGTGCGACCCCACCCCTGAAAGCCGGGAAGTTAGGCAGGTCCCCGATTACACCGTTTTTATAATCTGCAGGACCGGGGAAGGCGAAACTAATGGCAACAGGTTCATCCTCCAGCATCCCTATTATGAGCCGGAATCCTTCCGATATGCCCATCAGGCATTTATCCAGGTTCCCCGGATCTGTCTTGATCGAGACCGGCCCTGCTACACGGTTGCATCCCCTGATTGCAGAGAAAACCATGTTTGTTCCTCCGGCGTCAAGTGTAAGGACTGTCCTGTTGTCGGAATTGTACATATTACAAATATAAACAAATAATTACATACCTTTGTCTTTATGGAAACATTGAGGGAAACTACTCAGACAATCCTTCCTGTTAAGAAGCAGAAGTGTGGAGAATACTCCTATGACCTTTATCCGACCCAGGAACTGGGAGATGGGAAGGTGTCAGTCGGTTATGTAAGCCTTGCAGACAGGCTGATCGGGGAGAAGCTTGTGCTTGTTGATGGTTACCAGGGAGTAAGGTTCGATTTGTTCGTCGCCGGGTTTCAGGACGAAATAGAAAAGACCGGGATAAAGATAAGGCTGATAGACATTTCGTTATTCCTGAAGCCGTCAGAAGATCTTGAAAAGATGGTGGCTCCTTTCCTGGGTGGAGACGACCCTTTGTTCGGATTCCGTACATCCTTGGAACTCCGGGATTTCTTTGACGGATCCAAGATGGAGAGTGTCCGGAATATGTCGGATTTCGACGGCATGACTGTCATTTACGGCCCGGGGGCCTTTTTGACGGGATTGGAAGGGCTTAAACTGTATGTCGATATCCCAAAGAACGAGATCCAGTTCCGTAACCGTGCCGGCAGCATAACGAATCTGGGCGCCAATGCTCCCGAGCATCATAAAAAAATGTACAAGAGGTGTTACTTCGTGGATTGGGTCGTACTTAACCGCCATAAGAAAGCCTTCCTTCCGGAGATTGACATATTCGTTGACGGTCAGAGAGAGGACACCGTCACATGGGCGGAAGGGGACTGTGTCAGGAGCGGACTCGACAGGATGGCAGAAAACGCATTCAGGGTAAGGCCATGGTTCGAACCGGGTGCATGGGGTGGAACATGGATTAAGGAGCACATACCCGACCTGTCCAGGGAAGCTAAGAACTATGCCTGGTCATTCGAATTGATTGTTCCGGAGAATGGCCTGATATTCAGCGGAGGTGGCAATATGCTGGAGATTTCCTTCGATTTCCTGATGTACAGGGGAGGAGAGAAGGTTGTCGGAAAGGACTGTTATGCCGAATATAAGGATGAATTCCCTATCAGGATGGATTATCTGGACACTTTCGACGGGAGGAACCTGTCCGTCCAGTGTCATCCTCAACTCCCGTTTATCAGGAGCCGGTTCGGGGAGGTCCTGACTCAGGAGGAGACTTACTATATTCTTGACACCAAGGAGAATGCATCAGTTTACCTCGGTTTCAAGGAAGGTGTTGACAAGGATTCTTTCAGGGAGGCCTTGAATAACAGCTACCGGAACGGTACTGAACTGGATGTCAATAAATACATCAACAGTGAGACGGCTCACAAGCACGACCTGTTCCTGATTCCTCCGGGGACACTTCACAGTGCCGGCCGAAATAATATGGTGTTGGAGATAAGTACTACACCCTACATCTTTACTTTCAAGATGTATGACTGGCTCGCCCTTGACCTTGATGGGAAACCACGTCCCCTTAATATAGACAGGGCAATGGATAACCTCTGTTTCGACAGACAGGGGGATGTCGTCAAAAGGGAACTGGTATGTCATCCTTCTGTCATAGAGCGTGGGGAAGACTGGATTCTGGAACATCTTTCAACACACAGGAACCATTCCTACGATGTCCACCGTTATACTTTTTCCAGCAGGATCCACAGGGAGACTGACGGGAAATGCAATGTAATCAACTTGGTGGAAGGACCAAGGGCGGAGGTCAGGACAGCAAATGGTGGAAACTATGCCCTTACTTACGGGGAGACCCTTGTGGTAAGTGCTGATGCAGGAAGCTATGAAGTGATCAACGAGACCGGCCAAGAAGAGAAGATAGTTGTTGCATTCATGAAATAATCGACATATGAAGACACGTTTGTTATTGCTGGCTATTCTTTTGCTGCCGTTGTCAGTGTTTGCCACACGTCCTTCGGACTGGGTCGATCCAGGAATCGGCACAGCCCATTCACGCTGGTTCTTCTACACTCCGGCTGCCGTCCCTTTCGGCATGGCGAAACCTGCTCCATCCACCAACGGCCATGAAGGTAATGCCGGTGGGTGGCAGGCTGTCGGTTATGATGCCAGGCATTCTTCCATAGAAGGCTTTGCATGTTTTCATGAATTCCAAATCGGTGGCGTTATGCTTATGCCAACCATAGGAGAACTTTGTACCGTGCCTGGAGAGTTGGACGATGTCGAAGGTGGCTACCGCTCTAATTTCGACAAGGCAGACGAGCACGCCAGACCCGGTTATTATTCAGTGGTATTGAAAGACTATGGTATAAAAGCGGAGCTTACTGCCACAAAGAGGGTTGCGTTCCAACGGTTCACCTTTCCTGAATCAGGACAGAGCCATATCATCTTCGACATAGGAAACAAACTTGGGGAAAGCGGGGGAGTCCGTGACGCCCAAGTCGTCCTCACCGAAGATGGGCGGGTGGAAGGATGGGTTACAACCTATCCTGTCTATGTCCGCAACTATCAGCCCGATGCCGACTTGACCATGTATTTCAGCGCCGTGCTTGACAAGGTTCCTTCTTCGATGGGAACATTCCATCGTAGTGACGTTGTTCCCGGCTCCACATCGGCAGAAGGAGTTGGTGCAGGCATGTACCTGGATTTCAATACCAAGGCAGGTGAGGCGGTCACTGTAAAGATAGGCCTCTCATATACTTCGGTTGAGAATGCCCGTCTGAATCTCGACTCTGAAGCCCGGAACCTTTCCTTCGACAGGGCCAGGAAGAATGCTGAAAGAATTTGGGACAAATATCTCGGCAGGATAAAGGTCGAGGGAGGAACTCCCTCGGACATGACCAAGTTCTACACGGGATTGTTCCATGCACTCTTGGGACGTGGGCTGGCTAGCGATGTGAATGGCGCATATCCGAGGAATGACGGGTCTGTAGGCCAGATTCCCACCGATTCGAAAGGTCGTCCCGAATTCAACCATTACAATACTGATGCGATTTGGGGAGCTTTTTGGAACCTTACCCAGTTGTGGGCCATTGCCTATCCTGAGTATTATGCCGACTGGGTTTCTAGCCAGTTGCTTGTTTACCAGGATTCCGGATGGTTGGGAGATGGAATAGCCTGCAGCAAATATGTCTCGGGCGTCGGAACCAATTTCGTCAGTCTTGCCATTGCCTCTGCCTACAACTGTGGGATTCGGAACTTCGATGTGGAATTGGGTTATGAGGCGGCATTGAAGAATGAGATTGAATCTGAAAACCGTCCGGAAGGTGCAGGGAAACTGGATGTCGGGCTGTTCGTGAAATATGGCTATTCTCCGTTTACCCCGGGACTACGTATAGACAACACCCGTGAGGGATCCCGTTTTTCGGCTTCCCACACTATGGAATATTCATTCAGTACCTATGCGGTTGCGCAGTTCGCCAAGGCTCTTGGAAAGGATGAGGATTACTCCAGGTTGATCCGTCTGTCCGACGGCTGGAAGAACCTCTTCGATCCTGAGACAAAACTCATCAGACCGAAATGGGCTGACGGAAGGTTCCTTGAGGAGTTCGATCCTTCGGCTCCATGGATCGGTTTCCAGGAAGGTAATGCAATCCAGTACACGTACTATGTCCCTCATGACATAGAGACTCTTGTTTCCATGGTCGGAACTGATGAGTTTAATAACAGGCTGGACAAGTCGTTCGAAATCTCCCGGGAAAGCATCTTCGGAGGAGGCAAGGTAATCGATGCGTTCTCAGGCCTCCAGGCATTATATAACCATGGCAACCAGCCAAACCTTCACATTTCATGGCTCTTCAATTATTCTGGAAAGCCCTGGCTTACCCAGAAATGGGTCAGGGCAATCTGCGATGAGTTCTATGGAGACGAACCTGTTCATGGCTACGGCTATGGCCAGGATGAGGACCAGGGACAGCTTGGAGCCTGGTACGTTATGTCTTCAATCGGACTGTTCGACGTGAAAGGACTGACAGCTCCGGATCCTGAATTCTGTATAGGAAGTCCTCTTTTCAAGAAAGTGTCTGTGAAACTGAACAGGGACTATTATAAAGGCCGTCGTTTCACGATCCTTACCTCTGCAGACGACATAAAGAATGACATCTACATAAAGGATGTCTCCCTTAATGGCAAGACCAACCATGGTTTCATGGTTCCGTTCAGTGAAGTAGTCAAAGGAGGGAAGCTTCGGATCAGTCTCTCTGACGACTTCAAGTAGAAAAATAGACGATTCTGCGGATTATTTATTATCTTTATGGAGCGGGAGTTTCCCGCCCCATGATTAATCACATACCATCTCTATGAAGAAATACATCTTGGCCCTGGACCAGGGCACCAGTTCATCCCGCGCCATAGTTTTCGACAGGGCGGGGTCGATCATGAGCATTGCACAGAAGGAGTTTACCCAGTACTTTCCAAGTCCCGGCCTGGTGGAGCATGATCCCGAGGAGATCTGGTCTTCCGAACGTGAGGTCGCCATCGAGGCTCTTGTTAAGATGGGAATCTCAGGCGAGGATCTGGCTGCTGTGGGAATAACCAACCAGAGGGAGACCACGATTGTCTGGGATGCTGTCACCGGGAAACCGGTCCATAATGCAATAGTCTGGCAGGACAGAAGGACTGCTCCTTATTGCGATTCACTTAAGGCAAAGGGCCTTACCGACGTGATTCGTGCCAAGACCGGACTGATCATCGATGCCTATTTCAGTGCCACTAAGGTTCGCTGGATCCTGGAGAATGTTCCTGGCGCAAGGGAAAGGGCTGAAAGGGGAGAGCTCCGTTTCGGAACGGTGGATTCATGGCTGGTCTGGAACCTTACCAACGGTAAGACACATGTCACTGATGTTACCAACGCAGCCAGGACTATGCTCTTCAATATCCATGACCTCGAGTGGGATAAGGAGCTTCTGGAGTTGTTCGGGATTCCCGAGTCGATGCTTCCAAGGGTTTGCTCCTGCAGTGAGGTCTATGCAGACGCTGAGATATTCGATTGTCCAGTTCCTATCGGAGGAATGGCAGGGGATCAGCAGTCAGCCCTCTTCGGCCAGATGTGTACCGATCCCGGTGCCGTCAAGAACACTTACGGCACGGGCTGCTTCCTACTGATGAACACAGGAGAAGCTCCGGTGATGTCCAGGAACAATCTTCTTACCACAGTTGCCTGGAAGATAGGGGATGAAGTCAACTATGCCCTGGAAGGAAGTATTTTCGTAGGAGGTTCTGCTGTCCAGTGGCTTAGGGACGGACTTGGGATCATCAAGTCGTCTTCTGAGATCGAAGCCCTTGCATCGACTGTCCCTGACAGCGGCGGTGTCTATTTCGTTCCGGCACTGACTGGCCTCGGCGCTCCATATTGGGATCCCAACGCCAAGGGAGGAATTATCGGTATAACCCGTGGAACGACTGCCGCCCATATTGCCAGGGCGACCCTGGAAGGTATCGCTTTCCAGACTATGGACATAGTGAAGGCAATGGAAAATGATGTGGGTGTGCCGATTGCTGAGCTCAAGGTGGATGGAGGTGCCTCTGCCGACAATCTCATGATGCAGTTCCAATCCGACATCCTTGACACCTCTGTCATCAGGCCGAAGGTCACTGAGACAACAGCTCTCGGAGCCTGCTACCTCGCAGGTCTTGCAGTCGGATTCTGGAGCGGTCTTGATGAGATTAAGAGCCAGTGGCAGGTCGACAGGACCTTTACCCCCAAGGCCACCATCGAGGAAGTTGCAGTAAAGAAGACCGGTTGGGCCGATGCGGTCTCCAGGTGTCTTTCCAAATAATTGAAACCAAATATCTTAGGAATATGGAAATAACTCTGTTTCAAAAGTGTGTCTTCGAATTCCTGGGCACAATGATCCTCATTCTCATGGGAGATGGTGTCTGCGCCAACGTGAGTCTTGAAAAGTCCAAAGCCAAAGGCGCTGGCTGGGTCGTAGTGGCTATAGCTTGGGGTCTTGCCGTGATGATGGGAGTTTTCGTGAGCGGCCCCTATTCAGGAGCCCATCTCAATCCGGCTGTCAGTGTGGGTCTTGCCCTGGCCGGAAAGTTCGCCTGGTCATCGGTGATTCCTTATTGCATCGCCCAACTCCTCGGTGGTTTCTGCGGAGCCGTGCTTGTGTATCTCTTCTTCAAGGATCACTATGATGCCACTGCGGATTCTCCCGAAGTTATGCTCTCGACATTCTGCACTATCCCGGCCATTGCGAACAAATGGAGGAACTTCTTCTGCGAAGCCATCGGCACCTTTGTCCTGGTGTTCATCATCCTATGCTTCGCCACCTCCGGCAATACCCCTGAAGTAGGAATGGGAAGCCTTGGAGCTATTCCTGTGACCTGCCTCATAATCGCCATAGGAATGTCCCTTGGAGGAACCACCGGCTATGCAATCAATCCTGCCCGTGACTTTCCTCCACGTCTTGCTCACGCCATTCTTCCTATCAAGGGAAAGGGCGGAAGCGGTTGGAGCTACAGCTGGGTTCCTATTCTTGGACCTCTTACCGGCTGCGCCGTTGCTGCCGGCCTCTTCCTGTTAGTCTTCTGATGGATAG
>CAMHFA010000046.1 GCA_946184255.1 uncultured Bacteroidales bacterium | reverse complement strand
GCATACATGGAGGTCCGCCGCCTGACCCAGAAGTTCATTGACGACTTCCTGGGTTACTGGATAAATCCGACCAATTCCCAGATGAGTTCCCTGCTTGTAGGTTGTGGCCTTCCAGGTGGAATGATGGGATCGATGATGGCCGACCTGAAGGGATTCCAGGGCGCCATTAATGCTGCCCAGAGGTCTCATGGCCGTCCGGAGATGAGCCTCGACACCCTGATGGTCAAGCTGTTCCAAGAGGTTGAATACGTGTGGCCGCGCCTTGGCTACCCGCCTCTCGTGACTCCTTTCAGCCAGTACGTGAAGAACACCGCACTGATGAACCTGTTCAACATGCTTAACGACAAGCCTCGCTGGACCACCATCGACAAGGACACCTGGGGAATGATCCTGGGCAACATGGGTCAGCTTCCCGGACCCCTTGCTCCCGAAGTCATCGAGTTGGCTAAGGAGAAAGGGCTGGAATTCTCCACCGGAGACCCTCAGGATAATTATCCTGACGAGCTGCCTAAGTTCAGGAAGATGATGGATGAGGAAGGATGGGACTATGGCGAGGATGATGAGGAACTCTTTGAACTTGCAATGCACGAGCGTCAGTACCGTGACTACAAGAGCGGTATCGCCAAGGAGCGTTTCAACAAGGAACTCGAGGACTTCCGTAAAAAGGCCGGCGCTCCGATAGTGGTTACCCGCCCTGTGGTGGAGATGCCCAAGTTCGATGTCGAGGATTATACCAGGCGCTATCCCAACGCCGTGCCTGTCCAGGCTCCCGTCAAGGGTCAGTTGCTCTGGCAAGTTGACGTGGAGGACGATTCCGCAGCACCGGTGGCTGGTACAGCTGTCAAAGCCGGGGAAGGAATGGGCTTTGTCCAGACATATTATGGAATGGAGGAGATCGTTCCTGCCATTGACGGACGTGTCGTGGCTGTTCTCGGCAAACAGGGCGATAAAGTCGCCAAGGGTGAGATCGTAGCCTTCGTCCAGGCATAATGAGAAGGGTTCTCCAGCTTGTTGTCGTTTCGCTTTCCGTCGTCGTTCTGGCAACCGGATGCGATTTCTTCCGCAAACTTGCAGGAAGGCCCACTTCTTCTGAAATCGAGGCGACACGTGAAGTCATCAAATTGAAGACGGCTCCCCCTCCCGCCCCTGTAGCCGTAAAGGACACCGTAACGGAGTCTCCTGAAGTCAGTAAAGAACCGGTTGCTGACGTGCCTCAGGTAGATGGAAAGAAAAGGTACTACATTGTCATAGCCTCCTTTTCCAGTGCCGCGAATGCATCTAAGTATGCCGAACGCCTTTCTGCCAAGGGCTACAAGCCGGAACTGTTCGGTTTCAAGGGTGGTTTCACAGGAGTCGGTATTTGCGGGACAGATGATGAGGCGGAAGCCAAGTCCTCCCTCAAGGAAGTCAAAAGGCAGGATTTTTGCCCAGATGGCGTCTGGATTCTAGACAGGAACAAAAGATGAACATCAGGAGAACTATCATTTCGGCATTCTTCGCTTTTGTCTTCGGGCTTGTCCCGGTTTGGGCACAGTTCCGTAACGACTATTCTGAACTGGGAGACAGTGAGACCGTTACATCCCTGAAAAAGCATGTCTCTACCGTCTCTGCCGCCATCATGGAAGGACGCAAGGCCGGATCTGAGGGAGAGAAGATGACTGCCGAGTACATCACCGAGGTTTTAAAGGAATATGGCCTTGACATTCTTTCGGGCGAGAGCGGAGATCCGTTTGGGATACGCCAGGAGAATGGAGACACCCTGACTTCAAGGAATGTCTGCGCCTTCATCCATGGCGGAGACAAGTCGTTGAGGGATAGATATATAGTCATTGGCGCCAGGATGGATAACCTGGGAACCGGCACAATGACTGTGGACGGAAAGACTGTGGAAAAGATATATTACGGGGCAAATGGCAATGCCTCCGGTGTGGCCATGCTACTGGAACTTGCAAGGCTGCTGCAGACCAATCGCTACCAGTTGCGCCGTTCAGTGCTTCTGGTGGCTTTCGGTGCTTCCAGGGAGTCGTTTGCGGGCTCATGGTATTTCCTCAACCGTTCATTCTCGGACGTGTCCAACATAGATGCCATGATCAATCTCGACATGCTGGGAACCGGTCATGACGGTTTTTATGCCTACACCGCTTCCAATGCCGACATGAATGCCCTCCTGGAGTCACTTTCTGCCAATCTCCAGCCAATCAAGCCTGCAGTTATAACTCAGGAACCTTATTCTTCGGACCATGTGGCTTTCTACGACAAACGGATTCCATCGGTTTTCTTTACCACCGGCCGTTATCCTGCCCATGACACGGAGAGGGACACCCAGTCAATTCTGGATTACGATAACATGGAGAAGGAACTTGAATACATTTTCCACTATTCATTGGCTCTCGTTAACGGTCCCAAACCCATATTCAATCCTTCCGATGTTCTCCAGCGGACGGATGGTTCTTCCGGGGTTGTTCCTTACTACGATTGCGACGTAAAGCCCAGTTTCCTCGGCAGCACAGATCCGAAGGTCTTCCTTCAGAAATGGGTTTATACCTACATGAAGTATCCCCAGGAGGCTGTCAAGAACGGGATCCAGGGACGGGTTCTGGTTGATTTCATAATCGATGAGAACGGAAAGATCAGGGATGTGAAGGTCCTGAAAGGGGCAGATCCCTTGCTTGATGAGGAGGCCGTTAGAATAATCAGCGGATCGCCTCAATGGAAGCCCGGAAAGCTTCGTGGCCAGAAAGTCAAGTCAGAGATGTCCCTGTACGTCGAGTTCCGTCTTGAAAAGAAGGGGACCAGGAGTTTCGGCATCAAAAAGTAGATTATAGTTAAGACAGTATATGGATTACGATTTCAGGAAAATTGAAAAGAAGTGGCAGGCCTCCTGGGCAGGCAACGGTACATTCAGGACCAAGGAAGATCCTTCAAAACCAAAATATTATGTCCTGGACATGTTCCCCTATCCTTCGGGAGCGGGACTTCATGTCGGACATCCGCTCGGTTATATAGCCAGTGACATATTCTCCCGCTACAAGAGGTTGAAGGGCTTCAACGTCCTCCATCCGATGGGTTACGATGCTTTCGGCCTTCCTGCCGAGCAGTATGCCATCCAGACTGGTCAGCATCCTGAAGTTACTACTGAGAAGAACGTAGCCCGCTATCGTCAGCAGATGGACCGCATCGGATTCTCCTATGACTGGGACCGTGAAGTCCGCACCTGCGATCCTGAGTACTACAAATGGACACAGTGGGCTTTCCTGAAGATGTTTGGAAGCTGGTACGACAACGACCTTGACAAGGCACGTCCAATAGAGGACCTTGTCTCTGCCTTCGAGAAGGGTGGAAGCTGCGCTGTCAATGCTTCTTGTTCAGACCATGAGCCTTTTACGGCTTCTCAGTGGAATGCTTTCTCTGAAAAGGAAAAGTCGGACATGCTGATGAACTACCGTATCGCCTATCAGGGAGAGACTTCAGTCAACTGGTGTGCCGGACTTGGGACTGTCCTTGCCAATGACGAGGTTAAGGACGGGCTTTCCGTCCGCGGCGGTTTCCCTGTGGAGCAGAAGAAGATGAAGCAATGGCAGCTGCGGGTCTCCGCCTATGCCGGAAGGCTCCTCGAGGGACTTGACAGGATTGATTGGACCGATTCCCTGAAGGAGATGCAGCGCAACTGGATTGGCAAGTCCAACGGTTGCGAAGTAGTGTTCAAATGCTACAACGGTGAGACCGAGCATGACGTGACCATATTCACTACCAGGGTGGATACCCTTTTCGGAGTAACCTTCATGGTCCTTGCGCCCGAAAGTGATCTGGTTCAGGTACTTACCACTCCACAGCAGGAAAAGGCCGTTGAGGAGTACCTCGACTATGTCAAGAAGAAGACCGAGAGGGAGAGGATCGCCGAGACAAAGACTGTCACAGGAGTTTTCTCCGGATCATATGGAGTTAACCCCCTCACCGGTGAGAGAGTTCCCATCTGGATCTCTGAATATGTCCTTGCGGGTTATGGTACCGGAGCCATCATGGCAGTCCCTGCACATGACAGCCGCGACTATGTGTTTGCAAAGACATTCAACCTCCCGATTGTACCTATCATCGAGGGTTGCGATGTGAGTGAGGAGAGTTTCGATGCCAAGGAAGGGAAGATGGTAAATTCCGGCTTCATGGACGGAATGGAGGTCAAGGAAGCCATCCCTGCGGCTATCGATTATGTCGAGAAGCATGGCCTTGGACACAGGAAGGTGAACTACAGGCTCCGAGATGCCATTTTCAGTCGCCAGAGATACTGGGGAGAGCCTTTCCCGATATATTTCAAGGACGGAATCCCGATCCCCGTACCATTCGAAGATTTGCCTCTGACCCTCCCGGAGATTGACGAGTTCAAGCCTACAGAGAAGGGAGAGCCGCCTCTTGCCAGGGCAAAGAACTGGACCTACAAGGGTTATCCCCTTGAAACCAGCACTATGCCTGGCTTTGCCGGGTCCAGCGCCTACTATCTCCGCTACATGGATCCCCATAACGGTGAAGCCCTTGTGGATAAGGAAGTGAATGCCTACTGGCGTGATGTGGACCTGTACATCGGAGGCACTGAACATGCTACCGGTCACCTCATCTATTCCCGCTTCTGGAACAAGTTCCTCTACGACCTGGGTTATGTCTGTGAGGACGAGCCTTTCCGCAAGCTTATCAACCAGGGAATGATCCAGGGCCGTTCCAATTTCGTCTATCGCATCGTAGGGACGAACAAGTTCGTTTCCCTTGGGCTGAAGGACGGCTACCAGACCACTGAGATCCATGTGGACATCAGCCTTGTCAGGAACGACAGGCTAGACCTCGAGGCATTCAAGGCCTGGAGGCCAGAGTTTGCGGATGCAGAGTTCATCCTTGAGGACGGTGAATATATCTGCGGATGGGCTGTAGAGAAGATGAGCAAATCCATGTTCAACGTCGTCAATCCTGACCAGATCTGCGACGATTACGGCGCTGACACCCTCAGGCTCTATGAAATGTTCCTCGGTCCTCTTGAGCAGAGTAAACCCTGGGACACCAAGGGCATCGACGGCGTCAACCGTTTCCTCAAGAAATTCTGGAGATTGTTCTTCGAGGGCGATGAACTGGCAGTTTCTGATGAACCTGCTACACCTGAAGAGTTGAAGGTCCTTCACAAACTCATCGGCAAGGAGGAATATGATATAGAGCACTTCTCGTTCAACACAACTGTGAGTGCCTTTATGATAGCCCTTAACGACCTTGGCGCCTTGAAGTGCCGCAAACGTGCCATCTTGGAGCCGATGACAGTCCTCCTCTCCCCGTTTGCCCCTCACATCGCAGAGGAACTCTGGTCGCTTCTCGGGCATGAAGATAGCATCACCTATGCCAGTTTCCCTGTCTTTGATCCTGCCCTGGCTGCTGAGGACAGCGTGAAGTATCCGGTTTCATTCAACGGCAAGATGAGATTTACGGTTGACCTGCCCAAGTCCATGCCTGCCGCTGAAGTGGAGTCCACCATTCGTGGAATGGACCAGACCTCCAAGTGGGTGGCAGACAAGTCGATAGTCAAGGTTATAGTGGTTCCCGGAAGGATTGTCAACATAGTCCTTAAATAGTTCTGATAATGGCAAATAAGGAAAACAAGACACTCAAGGCCTCCATCTTATCCACTGCAGGCGACTACCTGGTCATCACCGTTGGAGTGTTGTTGTACACTTTTGCCTGGTCTGCCATGCTCATCCCCAACGGGATAGCCAGTGGCGGCCTTACGGGAGCTTGTACGATCCTCAACTTTGCAACCGGTATCCCGGTCTATATATCATACATAGTCATTAACTCGCTGTTGATAATTACAGGTGCATTGATTCTCGGAAAGGGATTCGGACTGAAGACTCTGTTTGCGATCGGCCTTTCCACTTTGTGCCTCGACGTTATGGCCAACTGGGAGTTCCTTCATGTATTCTTCGACAACAAGCTCCTTCTGGTCGTTGTCGCCGCCATCATCGAGTCAATCGGAATCTCATTCATCCTCGCCAGGGGTGGCAGTACCGGAGGAACCGACATAGTAGCACTGGTTGTCAATAAGTTCTGGCCGGTTTCCTTGGGCAAGGTCTTCCTTGTACTGGACATGTTCATCATAGCTTCCGTTCTCCTCATCCCCGGCAAGACCGTAGAGGACATGGTGTACGGATATGTTGCTATGGTAATTTTCTCAGTGTTTGTGGACTGGGTGATGCTGGGTCGCAATTCGACCTGGCAGATTATGGTTTTCTCAAACAAGTACAAGGAGATTGCTGACACTGTCATCAATGACCTGAACAGGGGAGTGACTGCCCTGGATGCCCAGGGATGGTACTCCGGAGAGAGCAAGAAGGTACTCCTTATCCTGGTTCGCAAGGCCGAACTCCACACCATCACCAAAGTCGTAAAGGAAATAGATCCCAAGGCTTTTGTAACCGTTTCATCGGCCAGTACCGTTTACGGTGAAGGTTTCGACGAGATGAAGACCGGAATCAAACTGAAGCTAAAGAAGAAGGAAAATGCAAGAAAAGAACTTACTTCGAACAATTAAGGAGTATATCCTCATCACCCTGGGAATCCTGATCTACACCTGCGGGTGGACGATATTCCTAACCCCGAACAACATGTTCGGTGGCGGTGTTTCGGGTATCAGTGCTATCATCCAGTACGCTACCGGTATCAAGATGGGTTATACTTACTTTGTGATCAATGCCATCCTTCTGGTAATTTCATTGTTCATCATAGGCCCCTCTTTCGGAATCAAGACTGTCTATGCCATCTTCCTGGCGTCTTTCTGCCTGAATATCGAGCAGACCCTTATCCCTGCCCAGATCATTCAGGATTTCGCCCTGTCGAATGGAAAACTGATGTGTGCTATCATAGGTGGTTCCATGGCTGGCCTGGGGATAGGAATGTCGATTTCCCAGGGCGGCAGCTCGGGTGGGACCGACATCATTGCCCTTATCATAACCAAGTACAGGAATATATCCCCGGGCAAGGTCATTCTTCTGATCGATGTCTTCATCATCGCCTCGTCCTTGCTGGTGCCTTCCTTCACTGCTGACGGTCAGCCGCTTCAGTTTGTCGACAAGTTCATCACAGCCGTTTACGGAATGATCATAGTGACTGTCTGCGGCAACATTGCCGACATCTACCTGGCTGGTTCGAAGCAGAGCGTACAGTTGTTCATCCTCACCCACAAGCATGAAGCTGTAGCCGACATGATCGCCAGGGACTTCCACAGGGGAGTCACCGTCCTGGACGGTCAGGGTTGGTACACAAAGAGGGTCACTTCCGTTCTGATGGTACTCACCAGGAAGACGGATGTCAACCTTCTCCTTCGCGCAATTAAGCGGATAGATCCCGAAGCGTTTATTTCAATCTCTTCAGTGACAGGAGTTTACGGAAAG
This sequence comes from uncultured Bacteroidales bacterium, assembly GCA_946184255.1. Classification (GTDB taxonomy): domain Bacteria; phylum Bacteroidota; class Bacteroidia; order Bacteroidales; family UBA932; genus Cryptobacteroides. Next base: position 98 of record CAMHFA010000046.1, on the reverse strand, counting down.
GGCTTTGATTCCATCAAGGATAAGAAATCCTAATTTCCGTTCCTTTTTATCTTTTTTTGTGAAATACCCCCGGCATGTAAGTGCCGGAGGTTTTTTTC
>CAMHFA010000045.1 GCA_946184255.1 uncultured Bacteroidales bacterium | reverse complement strand
CAGGACAGTTTCTATGAACTGACCTCAGACGGAGTGAACATCCAGGATTATTCAGACATCGGGATGGCCCTAGCCGGAATGGTTGACGACGAATATATTCATAAACTTTTCGTCGATCCGGCAACCCTCAATTATGACCTTTATGGGATTTTGAAGGAGAACACCCTCCAAGATAACGTAAAAACGGGGAAGTCTCCTGTGGCTCAACGGAAGGCCGTAAAGAATGAAGTGGAAATCGCTGGCATGAAGGAAGCCCACCTGGAAGACGGGGTCGCCATGGAGCGTTTCCTTTATTGGCTCGAAAAGATGGTTGAGGCTGGAGAGCCTCTCAATGAATATGAGTGCTCGGTCAAGCTTCACGAATTCCGGAGCGAAATAGAAGGCTTCAGGGGAGAGAGTTTTGAAACCATATCCGCTTATGGCGCAAATGCAGCCTTGCCGCATTATGTGACTCCGGAAGAGGATTCTGCCGAGATTTACGCCAACGGACTGTATCTCTGTGATTCGGGAGGACAGTATCTTTTCGGAACCACCGACATTACAAGGACAGTTCCCATGGGCCCCTGTACTCCTCTTGAAAAGGAAGACTATACCCTGGTCCTGAAGGGCAACATCGCATTGGCCAAGGCGGTCTTTCCGAAAGGGACGGCGGGTTGCCAGATAGATGTCCTTGCAAGGGAACCGCTATGGAGTACCAAGAGGAATTTCGGCCATGGGACAGGCCATGGGGTCGGGTTCTATCTGAATGTTCATGAAGGTCCACAGGACATCCGTCAGAATTTCAACCGCCAGCCATTGCTGCCGGGAATGATAACATCCGATGAACCGGGAATATACAGGGAGAGCCAGCATGGCGTGCGTCACGAAAACCTTATCCTCTGCGTGGATGCAGGGGAAAATGATTTCGGACGATGGCTAAGGTTCGAGACTTTAACCCTCTGCCACTTCGACACATCTATAATTGTCAGGACCCTTCTTGACGATTCAGAGATAAAATGGCTCAACGATTATAATGAAAGAGTTTTCCGAACTCTTTCACCACACCTTTCTTCCGACATTGCTTCCTGGCTTCGTCAGAAGACCTTGCCGATTTGAGAATCCGATTCTCCTATTTCACCTTCTTGAAAGTAAACCCGGTTTTCATTCCATCGTAGGAATCCGCCAGGTTTGAGATGGCATTTAGGTTCGGTTGGTTCGAGAACTGGCTGACAACCTGAACCATATTCAGCAGCTTGCTGGAGTCGAAGGTCATGGCCATCTGGTCCCCGACAACCGACAGGTAAGCGGCCGGAAGAGGGAAGAATGGCGTTTTGAGCGTCAGCTTCTTGTTCGTGTCATCGAATTCGTAGGTTCCGTCAATGGATTCTCCACCTATCATGTAGGTGCAGGTGTTGTCTTCCCTCAGGTTGATGGAGATACTGCCCGGCTTGAAACCTATCATTTCGAAATATGGAGATAGCTTGTCGGCAACTCCCTGGCTGGCAACTGCCCCTCCGGCCTTTTTCAGAAGGTTTTCACTTTCAAACTGGATAGCCGGTTCGTCATAGGTCCAGTTGCCCACAAGAGCAGTCTTGGTGGTTGTATCATAGAACTGTCCCAGCACGGAGCCGAGAATCTTGACCACGGTGACAACCGTGGAGGCCTTCTTGTGACCGCCGAACAAAGACCCGATTGCACCTACAGTCCTGATGATGCCGCAACCTGATACTGTCAGGGCACAGCACAGGAGGGCGGTCGCTGCAAAGCGATGCCGTTTCATGACTATGCCTCCTTTGAGTCCTTTCTCTCCTGGAACTTCTGCTTTACCGTGTCGATAGCATCTTCTGTTTTCTCCTGAAGTTCGGCAGCATTTTCCTTTACTTCAGCATAGACATCCTTAGCCTTGTCGGCTACCTTGCCAGCTACTTCTACGGTCTTTTCCTTGGCTTCAGCATAAACGTCCTTGGCCTTGTCAGCTACCTTTCCGGCAACCTCTACGGTCTTCTCCTTAGCCTCAGCATAGACGTCCTTCGCCTTGTCCACAGCCTGATTGGCTGTGTACTGGACCTTTTCTTTCAATGTGACTTTTCCGTCGCCGTTCAGATCCCTGGGATCGATGGCGTCCTTGTTGATGTTTTCTTCCATGGTTGAAAATTAAAAAAGTATTGATTATTGGTTCTCTTCTTTCTTATTCCCCACGACGATTCCTGCCCCGGCGATAATCAGTAGTACCAGAAGCACTGCCGAAGAAGCCCTTGAGACCTTCTCGCTGGCCGAATATATCCTGGGCTCGAAGCGCATTACCAAGTCATGCTCTCCAGCCGGAAGGACAGCCCCGCGAAGGATCCAGTCGGTCCGGAAAACATCCAATTCTTCAGTCCCGTCACAAGTCAATTTCCAGTCCGGATAATAAACTTCGCTGAAGACAGCAGGGCGGTCTGAAGAGGCAACATAATGGTAGTGAAGCTCGTTGGGGCTGTAGTATGTCATGTAGACCGTGTCACGTGCGTTCTCTTCCGGGGCCTGTCGAACCACCGGTGAGAAATCAGCACCTACTATCGCCGTCGTCTTGAGATCGGTGGTTTCTATCAATCCAATCTCATCATCAGGTGTTGCAGCTTCCAAGAAACCATCCACGAACCAAGCCGTTCCATATGCGTTGGAATTGACTACAGGAGGCATATCCCCTCCGAAGATCAGATATTTGGTGTTGAGTGCGGAAAGCATTTTCAATTCAGGCAGGGCAGCCTGTGCTTCTTCAATCGTTCCTGCACCCTGGACAGCTGAACCTATAGACATTATCTCCTTTGTGAGATACCTTTCGATAAGGTCCTGATATCTCTGGAGTTTTGCCGGACTGTACCCACCGATATTCTTGTGCCAGTAGGAGTTGAAGGTGTCGTTGAATATGTCCGCACTGAGGTCGATCACCCTGTAGGATGGTGAAGAGTCTTCCAGGATTAATTTATCCACCGGTCTCTGGTTGAAATGGTTTCCGAACTGTCGGGGAGTCGTGAAGCTGTCGGCATTCAGGTAGCGCTTTCCGACTGTGAACATATTCACAAGGATCAGGAGACATATTCCAGCCATTGCCTCGATCCGCCTGGCATTTCCGATATGAGGATCCGAGGCGTAGGATTTCGGGGCGTTTTTTGGTTTGCTATAGGCCCAGAGGATGAGTCCGAAGGTAAGGATGATGAGCACCATCGACCAGAGGGCGTCGCTGACGAGAAGATATTTCCTGTCTTCCTTCAAGGCATCGACTATCACATCCTGCATTCTCGAATCGGAAGCACCGGAGAATGAACCGGCTATGCCTGGGACCAAGATGCATAGCAGGCAGAAGCCGGCTGTAAGGGCAAGAGCTATCCATCCTGCATGCAGGAAATCCTTTTTCGAATATTCCTTTTTAAGGATACGGTCAAGAGTCAGGAAGCCCAGCATCGGCAGTGTGAACTGCAGGATCACAAGCGCCATTGAAACAGTCCTGAACTTGTTGTACATCGGAACATGTTCAAAGAACAATCTTGTGAACCACATCATATGGCTTCCAAGAGCCAGGAACACTGCCAGCAGGGTCGCAGCCAGCAACCACCATTTTTCCTTTCCCTTGTAGAGGAACAGGCCCAGGAGGAATAGGAATATCGTAATCGCGCCCATGTACATCGGTCCAGCCGTGAAAGGCTGGGGACCCCAGTAGAAAGGCAGAGCCTTTGCGATTTCTGCCGGATTACCCTGACCGGCCTGCTTGAAGAGCTTCACTACCTCGGATTTGTCGGGGTTGATGGAACCGGCAGACGATCCTCCGTTGAAGTTGGGAATCATCAGGTTGGGTAGTTCCTCCCAGCCGTAAGACCAGGAAGTTGCATAGTCCAGCTGGAGCCCTTCATTATTGATTTCTCCTCCGGTGGGATGCGAGAGTTCCGAACCTCCCCTCATTGTGTATTTGGAATACTCGTACAAGGGGGCGAGTTTTATAGTGTTGGTTCCTATGCCGGCAAGTCCGACTATGAGAAGCAATGCAGAGGCAATGAAAAACCGTCCTGTCTTCAGTCGGCGTTCCTTGGATATGATCAGATGGATGAACAGTGCGATTACATAAACCGCAATCATCAAAGCGAGGTAGTAGGTGATCTGCTGGTGGTTGGCCTTGATTTGCAAGCTTAAAGCCAGTCCAAAGAGGACTGATCCCAACATAGTCCCCGGAAGCCATGCCTTCCATCCGCCTTCGACCTTGAGAGCCTTCTTATAGGTTAATATAACTGCAGCCAGGGCCCATGGCAATAGGGCCAGAGCCTGCATCTTTGAGTTGTGACCTACTTGGATTATCTGGAGATTGTAGGAGCAGAAAGTGATGGCTATCGCACCTCCGATTGCCAGGAACTTGTCGATTCCCAGGACAAGCATGAGGAGGAAGGCGCCCAGCAGGGAGAGAAACAGATAACTGGCAGGCCTTTTACCTTTCATGAGGAAATTGAACAAAGGCTGTGTCCAGTCTCCCTGTGAAGCCGGTGTGAAAGAAGTGTTGGGCATGCCACCAAACATGGCGTCAGTCCAACGGGCCGGATCATCAGGATGATTACTGTTCCATTCAATAGTCTCCTGGGCCATGCTCTTGTAGCCTGTGATGTCGCTCTGGTTGACAATCTTTCCGGAGAGAACCTGAGGCACAAAAGAATAGGCCAGAACCAGCAAGAACAATACTATCCCTGCGTAGATGGCTATTGTTTTGATGATGCTCTTGTCTGTCATTTTTCTTTGTTATCGGCGGTCATCTCTTCCAGGTAGCCGGCCAGTTGCTTGGTGATGGTACGGCGGCTGTACCTCGAGATGTCCGAATAATTATCCTTTAATTCATTATTTTTGAATTCATTCCAACAGAAGTCCACCCATGATTCAATGCTTTTCCGGTCATCCCAATCATAGACAACGCCTGCAGAACATTCCCTTACCATCCTGGCCATTATGCTTTCCGGTTGTCCTATTCCCAGAATAGGTCTGCGGGATGCCAGGTATTCAAACAATTTTCCAGGGACGGCGGAAGCATACTCTGGTTCCTGACGGAGGCATAGAAGGAGGAAGGAGGCATTCCGTTGCTCCCGTACAGCGACTTCGTGTGGCTGGTAACCAAGATAGACCAGGTTCTCTTCCATACCGGCTTCCTTGATGGTTGCCAGGATTTCCTTGTCCGTCTTTCCAACCAGCCTTATCCTAAGCGCCCTCCTGAATTCCTCGTCAGTTCTGCATTTTTCGGAAAGGACCTCCCAGAGAACGACAGGGTTGCCGTCGGAGGCAAACAGTCCGGTCAGGGTAATGTTGAAATTGTCATCATAGTCAACGTCTCCCTTGTAATCAGCTGGATCGAAACCATTTGTCATCAGGCGAACCTTGTTGGTGGTCATTGCCTGGAAATCCCTCTGCTCGAAAGGAGAGACTGCCACCACTATCGAAGCGTTGTCCAAAACTGCCTTTTCCAGTTCATGCTGTTTTTCGTCAGCTTTCCTGGTTAGGCCGAGATGCTTATAATAGAAAATCTTTGTCCAAGCGTCCCTGAAGTCTGCTAACCATGGAATTCCGGTGGCTTTGGAAAGACGAAGGCCAATAAGATGCATGGAGTGGGGCGGGCCTGTGGTCACTATGGCATCTACCGGATGATCCTTCAGGTATTTTTTCAGGAATCTGACCGAAGGTCTCACCCACATTACCCTTGGATCCGGGATGAAAAAATTTCCTCTGACGAAAAGGGAAAGCTTCTGTTTCCATGACTTTCTGCCCCCGTGTATAGGATTGACTTCATTGCTTGCGCCCCCCTTACCCATCAGCTTCCTGTAGATTTCGTAAGGCTCGATGATATGTGTTTTGACAATTTCGGCCTCCGTGGGGATTTCTGCTTCAAGTGTCCTGTCAGTTGCTTTCAACTCCGGATTCTCGGGGGTGTAGATAACAGGTTGCCAACCTTCTTCGGGAAGGTATTTGGCGAATTTCACCCATCTCTGGACACCCGAACCACCGGACGGTGGCCAGTAGTAAGTTATGATCAGGACCCGTTTCATCTTGATAAATATAGCAATAATTAATTACACTCCCAGTTCCTCCTTCATGGAGCGGAGGAGGTCGAAGGCCTGAAGGGGAGTCATGTTGTTGAGGTCGGCAGATGCGAGCTGGTCGCGGAGTGACTCCAGTGTAGGGTCGTCAAGCTGGAAGAATGAGAGTTGGAGGGATCCGTCGCTTTCGAGGGTGCCTGCCTTGGTCTGGACCGGTTTCTTGATCTGTCCCTTCTTGGCGCTGACAATATGCTCGGAATCATTCATTTCCAGAGCCTTCAGGGTGTTCTCCGCGCTTTGGATAACCTCTTTCGGCATACCGGCCATCCGGGCAACATGTATTCCGAAGCTATGGGCGGTTCCACCTTCCCGGAGTTTCCTCAGGAAAATGACCTGGGTCCCTACCTCCTTCACTGCTATGTGGAAATTCTTCACTCTCGGGTAAAGTTCCTCGAGGTCGTTCAGTTCATGATAGTGGGTGGCGAAAAGGGTCTTTGCACCGTGGCCATATTCATGGATATATTCAACGATCGCCCTGGCGATGGACATTCCGTCGTAGGTCGAAGTGCCGCGGCCGATTTCATCAAGAAGCACAAGGGAGCGGGAGGAGAGGTTATGGAGTATCATGGAAGTCTCCAGCATCTCCACCATGAAAGTGGATTCTCCCCGTGAGATATTGTCGGAAGCTCCTACCCTTGTGAATATCTTGTCACAGTAACCGATCCTGGCTTTCTCTGCAGGAACGAAGGATCCTATCTGGGCCATAAGTACTATGAGGGCGGTCTGTCGGAGAAGGGCTGACTTTCCTGCCATGTTCGGACCGGTCAGGATTATTATCTGCTGCTTCTTGTCGTCCAACGTGACATCGTTGGGAACATATTCCTCTCCCGGGGGCATGAGGGTTTCAATCACAGGATGCCTGCCTCCCTTGATGTCGAGGACTTTTTCCTTTGTGACCACCGGCCTGCAGTATTTGTTGGAAATGGCCAGAGATGCAAAACCGGAGAGAACATCGAGACGTGCCACAATCCTGCAGTTGGCCTGAATGGCAGGGATGTTTTTCTGGATCTCCGCCACAAGCTCGGCATAAATCCTGGTCTCGATGGCGTAGATCCGGTCTTCGGCACTCAGGATCTTCTCTTCATATTCCTTGAGTTCTTCCGTTATATACCGCTCAGCATTGACAAGGGTCTGCTTGCGTATCCATTCCGGTGGCACCAGGTCCTTGAAGGTATTCCGGACTTCGATGTAGTAACCGAAGACATTGTTGTAACTGATCTTGAGGGAAGAGATTCCCGTTCTTTCAGCCTCGCTTTGCTGAAGCTTGAGGAGATAATCCTTGCCACCGGAAGATATATCCCTGAGTTCATCCAGTTCCGCATCCACACCTTTCCCGATGACTGGGCCTTTGCCGAGGGCTGCTGCAGGTTCCGGATCCATTGTAGAGACGATCCTTTCAAGAAGTTTGGAGCAGTCTTTCATGCCTCCGGCCAGTTTGTCCAGGGCTTCCACCCCCTTCTCCCTGCATAGGGTTGCTACTGGCTCCATCAGTTTGAGGCCTCGGCCAAGCTGCATTACTTCCCGGGGTACGATCTTACCTGTAGCTGCACGGGAAATGATTCTCTCAAGGTCTCCTATGCCTCCGATGTGCTCCCGAATTCTGTCAAGGTCCTCCTGTGAGTCAACGAAATGCTGAACCACATCGTAGCGTTTTTCCAGTT
>CAMHFA010000044.1 GCA_946184255.1 uncultured Bacteroidales bacterium | reverse complement strand
AAAGCCCTTTCGGGTATTCATTGAAGAAAGGGGTAAAGATCATCATGGGCTGCGTGGCATATGTGTTCAACAATCCAGTAGCCGGCAAGATTGTCAGAACCGCCATGGAATACAGATGGAATCTCCTGGCTTATTATAACAATCCCCACCCATTTTCAAAAAAACTCCGGAAAGACCACTGCAGGAATGTGATGAGAGTCGCTTTAAGAAAAGTCGATTATTTCTACAACAAAGGGAAACACTTATCATACAATGTATTAAAGAACCTGTTCCATGGTCTTGACAGAGATGAGAGCGATCAACTCATCGACTACGTTATCTTTAAGTACAACTTCCTTTCATTCAAGGATCTGGAAGAATTGTATGACGGTTTCGGGAAAATGATCACAGCTGTTGAATCGAATGCAGGATCGGAATTCGATCTCGAAGATGAATACGGTGATCACTCATGCTACCTTGAAATGCTTTCAATTGTAAAATCTTTCGGCTATAAAGGATCAAGCCTCAATTTCGAGAAACTGTCAGAAGAATCAAAGGATAGACTCTTCTGGACACTTAAGAACCAGACACACGCTAAATCCTCGTGTATAAACAAGTTTCTACATAAAGGATAGTCAATAAGCAATCATGTGGAGACAATAACGCTGTTATGCAAGTATCATATTACCAGTTAATTACATAATCAGACGGTCCCGAAATCGAGACCGTCTGATCGTTTAACTTGCTAAAAATATGATATTTACATAACAGGCAACCAGAACTTGTTGCACTCAGTACGTACCGTCTAGTACCCGAAGATCTCCTCGAGGGTGAGGTTGGTAACCGGGCCAAGGGAACGGACGTAGTCCATGTCGAAGTCGGACTCGCGTCCGAGGAGGCCGTAGGCGTAGCTGCGGCCCTTGATCCACTTCTCCTGGAATGCCTTGACATCGTCCAGGGTCATGTTCTGGACTTTCTCGAAGGTAGCCTTGTCACGATCCTCTGAAAGGCCCAGTTCCCTAAGGGCCAGATATTTGTTCAGGACACCGATACCGGTAGTACGGCTTGTACGGAGCCTTGAGAGGACAGATGTCTTTGCTATCTGGAAGGCCTTGTCAGATTCAGGCATGTCGTTGATGATCTGGTCGAACGCCTCAACTGCATCCTTAAGCTTGTCGTTCTGGGAAGCGATAAAGGCGTAGAAGATATAGTCATCATCCGGATAGGTGGGAGAACTCAGGGAAGCCGATGATGAATAGGCAAGTCCACGGGCTTCACGCATTTCCTGGAACACTATGGCATTCATTCCGCTTCCGAAGTAGTTGTTGTACATGGTGACCGCTGGGTCATTGGCCACATTGAACTTCTCTCCCCTGTCGGAATACTGGATGTAATAGAACTGATTGGCGTCGTATGGAGCGATGAAGACTTCATTGGAAGCCACCTGCCTGCTGGCGGGATATTCCTTCACCAGTGGTTGGAGATTGCCGGCAATCTTATGATGTCCCGTCAGGACGGCCTTTGCCGAGGCTTCGTCGGAAGGACCGTAGTAAAGGATCTCATGCTGCTTCGTGAATAGGTCACGGACCGCCTGGAGAAGTTCCCCAGAAGTAAGACCGAGGACCTGTTCGTTTGAAAGAGTTGTACGGGAAATGTACTCCGGGCCAAAATAGATGTAGTTCTGAAGTGCTGAGAAACAGGCACTCTGGCTTAGTTTTTCATCAGCCCTGTCTTTCAGGACATCCGCTTTCAGGCTAGAAAGAATCACAGTATCAGGAACGGCGTTGAAAACGAGGTCCTCAACCATGTCCAGAGCCTTTCCAAGATTCTCGTCCAGGCCACGGATGCTGATGGTAGACTGGGCCTGTCCAGATGAAAACCTCTGGGTGCATGCCAGTGAATACAAGTCTTTGCTGAGTTGGGCAGCGCTTCTTTCAGGAGTGCCCAGATAACCAAGATAACGGAAGGCAAGGTCGAGGCGGGGGTCGCTCCGGACACCCTTGTCAAAACGGATGATGACATTGGAGATGTCGTTGAGCTCATTCTGCTTGTAAAGCAGTTCGACTCCCGGAGCTAAAGCACTCTTTGACATGTCCTTGGAAAAATCCGGGAACACGGGCTCTATAGGGGCAACTTCAGAAGTCTGGATGGCGGTAAGGAAATCACTCTGGAGATGACGGTTGGTCTCGATCGGAGTAATCGCAGGGGCGGCTATCTTGTCGATGTTCTTGTCTTCACCGATTTTCTTGTAGGCAACGACATAACTGTTCGCTCCAAGATATTCATTGGCCCAGTCCGTAATTTGGCGCTTGGTAATCTTTTCCAGGCGCTTGAGTTGGAGTGCATCATCCTTCCAGGCGTGTCCGCTGATGAAGGAGTTGACATAAGACATCGCCCTTCTTCCGTTGCTTTCCAACTGGGACATCTGGGTCAGCTTGATATTGTTGATGGTGGACTGGATAAGCTCGTCGTCGAAATCTCCGGTACGGATCCTTCCTACCTGCTCAAGAAGCAGGTCCCTCACATCCTCGAGAGACTGGCCTTCGCGGGGATAGCCAACCATCAGGAACTCACCATAGTCAGGACGGTTGTAATTCATCAGGTAGAATCCGCCGATCTTCTGGGCCTGGATAAGGTCGAGGTCGGCAAGTCCGGCCTTCCCGTTATAGAGGATAGAGCTGACGATTCCGCCGACTTCGCTCCTAAGGAAATCCTTGTCTCCCGGAGTCCTCCAGCCAAGCATGACGAACTCGGCATCAAGTCCATAGACAGTCTTCTCTACCGGTGATGTGATAGCCTGCTCAGGCTCGTACTGAAGGGTCTTTATCTGGGGGTTGGGTTCCCAATCTCCAAAATACCTCTCCACTATCTCAACGAATGAATCAGGATCGAAATCTCCGGAGACACAGATAGCCACGTTGTTGGGGACATAGAAATTGCTGCAGTGGTTCTCGATGTTTATTATGGAAGGATTCTTCAGATGGTCCTGGGTACCAAGTGTGGTCTGGAGTCCATAAGGATGATGGGCGAAGAGAACAGAATCAATGGCCTCCATAGCCTTTGAATCATCCTCGGTAAGGCTCATATTCTTTTCCTCATAAACAGTCTCAAGCTCTGTGTGGAAACCACGGATCACAGGATGGATGAACCTGTCTGCCTCTATCTTTGCCCAGTTCTCGATCTGGTTTGAAGGAATATCCTCCTGATAGACAGTCATGTCACTGGAAGTGAAGGCATTGGATCCAGAAGCTCCGATTATGGACATCAGCTTGTCATATTCATTGGGTATGGCAATCTTTGAGGCCTCATAGCTGATGGAATCTATCTGGTGATAGATGGCCAACCTCTCTTCAGGATCGGTCTTGGTCCTGTAGACTTCGAAAAGATTGCGGATCTCATCCAGCAAAGGCTTCTCCGCCTCGTAGTTTGACGTTCCGAAACTCTCGGTACCCTTGAACATGAGATGCTCCAGGTAGTGGGAAAGACCTGTAGTCTCATGCGGGTCATCCTTGCTTCCAACCCTGACTGCTATGTAGGTCTGGAGACGGGGAGTCTCCTTGTTGACTGACATATAGACCTTCAATCCATTGTCAAGTGTGTATATCTTCGTCTTAAGAGGGTCTCCCTTGACAGTCTCGTACTTATACTTGGAACAGGAACCTGCCAGAATGAGCAGTGCAGCGGCGGCGAAGACCGCCATCATAATCTTTTTCATATTGAATAATTTGAAAGCGGCACAAACTTAATCATTTTTCACTGCAACACAAAAAAGTGGTATATTTGTAATCTACGGTTGAACTGAATATGGCCAAGCAGAAAGCGCATAAGGTGGAAATCCGCAACAAGAAAGCTTCGTTCGACTACGAATTTCTCGAGACCTTCGAAGCAGGTATCGTGCTTGTCGGAACGGAGATTAAATCCATCCGGATGGGAAAGGTCTCCCTTGTGGATTCTTATTGCTATTTCGTTGGTAACGAACTGTTTGTCAGGGGTATGAACGTAGCCAAATACTTCTGGGGATCCTGGGGTCAGCATGAACCCCTGAGGGACCGGAAGCTGCTTCTGACAAAACGGGAGCTCAGGCACCTTCACCAGGCCGTCAAGGAAAAGGGACTCACCATAGTGTCCGTCAAATTATTCATAAACGACGAGGGCTACGCCAAACTGGTCATTGCCCTGGCCAAGGGTAAGAAGGTCTTCGACAAGCGGGCTACAATCAAGGAAAAGGATATCCGCCGCGAGATGGAGCGCGGAGAATGATATGGGCAGGAAGCCTCAGAACAAACTTCGGGAAGCTATCCCCATACCTCCGCCGGCACCCCTGCCGGATCCGGAGACAATCGACGTGCAATCCATCTTCAATGAATATGTTTCCGGCGCCATAGACCTCATAGTCGTCCTCGGGCCCACCGCCTCTGGGAAAACCCGCTACGCCGTCGAGCTGGCCCGGAAGTTTTCCGCATTGTCTCCAGAGGGAGGTGTCCCCTCAGCAACCGTGGCCACCCTCGGCCACGTAAGAGGGGGGACCGGAGCGGAACGAAGTGAAGCGAGCGGTGGGGCCGAGCAAAGCGAGGCGTTGTCGGAGGGGACATCTCCCTCTGGGAACATAGCCGAGATTCTGTCAGCGGACAGCAGGCAGGTTTACAGGGGTATGGACATCGGTACTGGGAAGGATTTGGAGGAATACGGAGAGGTTCCATATCACCTGATAGACATAGTACCCGCCGGGACGAGGTTCGACCTGTACCAGTGGCAGCAAGCCTTCGAAGAAGCCTACCAGGACATCCGCTCACGCGGAAGGATTCCAATCCTTTGTGGCGGCACCGGTCTCTACATCCAGGCGGCCACGAGCGGATATTCATTGCCCCAAGTGCCTCCTAATGAGGAGCTCCGTGCCGAACTGGAGCTGTACGACATTGAAGATCTGCGTGAAAAACTCGCCGAACTGGGGCCACTCCCCGACGAAGGCGTCATGCAGAGCAAGAGGCGTGTGATCAGGGCACTTGAAGTCGCGCTCTACGAGAAAGACCACCCCGTTCAGAAGACATCTTTCCTACCCAAAAAACCCTACTTCATCGGTACCCTTGTGGATCGGGAAGAGAGGAATGCGCGTATTGACTCGAGGCTTGACTCGAGGCTTCAGAACGGACTGATAGAAGAGGTCAAGGGTTTGCTGAAGAGCGGAATAAAGCCCGAAGACCTGATGTACTACGGACTTGAGTACAAATTCGTCACCCAGCATGTTCTGGGCATCCTGTCCTACGAAGAGATGCGCCTCCTTCTCGGAAATGCGATCCACCAGTTCGCCAAAAGGCAGATGACCTGGTTCAGGGGCATGGAAAAAGACGGAATAAGGATACATTGGACAAACGTTTAAACAGTCATAAATCATGAAAGTCGCGATTATCATGGGATCGACGAGCGACCTGGAAGTCATGTCAGGCGCTTTCGGCATCCTCGAGGGATTCGGAATCGAATTCGAGAAAAGGGTCATCAGTGCCCACAGAACTCCCGAACTCATGTTCGAATACACCAAAGGACTCAAGGACAGGGGCTTCGGTGTGGTGATAGCCGGTGCAGGCGGAGCCGCCCATCTGGCCGGTGTCGCTGCCGGTCTGACCACCCTGCCGGTCATAGCCGTTCCGATGGCAACCAAGAATCTGGGTGGACTGGATTCCCTTCTTTCAATGGTACAGATGCCTACAGGGATCCCGGTGGCGACAGTGGCGATCGGAGGTGCAAAAAATGCTGCCATCCTTGCAGCGGAGATTCTCGCGCTGGGAGACAAGGCTGTTTCAGAGAAGCTGGATGCCTACAGGGAAGCCCAGGCAGAGAAAATCCGTAACACAGTTATCTAGTCATGAATACCCGTCTGCTGGCCGCTGTCGGAAGCCTGTTCCTTGCGGCATCCATCGTCAACGCCCAGAGCGTGATTACCCTCCAGGACTCCGGAGAAGAAGGCCGCTACACCATCGAAACCTCGGTCAACGGGGTTGGTGTACTCACCTACTACACTGAGGAAAACTGGTTCGTCAGCATGTCCACCACTACCTATCTCTTTCTCTATGAGAACGGTTACATCAAGGACAATGACGTTAAGGGTCTGACCACGTTGAAAATGCCGGACGGTTCCAGCACCAAGGCAGCATCGTTCGTCATCAAGAAGCTGAAAGTCGGTGACAAGGTGATGATCACCGACATCCCGGCCTTTGTGATCAAGAAACAAACCGTACCTCTGGTAATAGGGAGTTCTACGTTCTCAAGTTTGGGAGACGTAGCACGTGAAGGTAACCGGATCATTATCGGAGACCTCGAGTCAGTAGAGTCGCTGGCTGAAGTGGTCGATCCGGTTGACAGCCTGAGGTTGGCAGCACAGTCTTTTCTCGATGCAGGTGATTATTCGGAAGCGGCATCCTGTTTCCAAGCCTTGCAGGGCAAGGCCGCCCTCAACATGCTTACCCAGTACCAATACGCAGTTGTCCTGAACCTTTTGGAGCGTGACAAGGAAAACATAGCCGTCTCAGAAGAATGGCTCGAATCCAATGGGGGCAAGTCCCTGATGATGGATTACTGGATCCACAACGGTCTGGGTGCCGCATACGCCCGTCTCAAGGACAATGAAAAAGCGATTGAAAGCTATGAAAAAGCGGCCTTGACCTACTATCAGCTCTACAACACTTCTGAAAAGGGGATCAAGGCCGGGAATTTCCACGACGAGAATCTGGGAGCCACTCTCTACCGTCTAGGCAGGCTGTACGCCGCTGAAGGCAAGGTCCAGAAGACAGAGTCCCGCTGCTCCCTCGCAGCCCGCTGCGGCTATCAGCCCGCCATTGACTTCTGCAACCAGTACAAGATCAAGTACTAGACTGACGGTAGTAAGGATCAGGAAATATATTCCTTGAGGGCGGTAACGTAGTTCCGGAAAGCCTCGAGGCCGGTTTCGGTGAGGCGGCAGGTGGTGCAGGGCATCTTGCCCTTGAATCCTTTCTCGACCGTTATATACCCGGCGGCCGAGAGTTTGTCGATCTGGACGCTGAGGTTGCCGGAAGTCGCTCCCGTCTGTTTCTTGATGTAGGTGAAGTCGGCTGACTCCACTCCCGCAAGCAGGGAAACGACGGCAAGCCTCAGCTCCGAATGAAGTACCGGGTCAAGTTTCGGGAACATGGCTAGCGGTTCTGGCGTTTGACAATAAGACCTGTTGCCACAAGGACGAGTCCGGCCAATGTGAATATGAACATCTGTTCCTTGGTGGCTCCTGTAAGGTAATAGATGGCCACGCCGCCTATGCCGGTAACGAAACCTGCGATCTTGATTGCCCAATTCTTCAAAGCCACCCCGGTGATGGTCTCTGCCAGACCGAAAAGAAGAACTATGTTCACAGTAAGACCGGCACCTGCAACTATGGCTGCAAGAGGGTGGTCACCCACAGTGGTGAAAAGGACTGTGAATGCAGCGACGGAACAGGCGAATACTCCGAATGATGTCCATATCCCCGAAACGATCCTGCTGACAACATTAGTCGCCACCGCAGGTTCTTCTTTGGAACGTATCATCCTGGCAATAGGATAGCCCACAAGCGGCAAGGCGAACCAAAGGTTATTCCAGTAGCTATGTCCGGTCGATTTCCAAAGGGCGTATACCAACAATGAGAAGAAAGCCAGAAGGATTCCCCAGAGGATGAAGAACTTCCCTCCCCTGCGGGTAATTTCCTTACGGTTGTTATTCAGCGTCTCGGTGATGAGAGCCAGGCTCTCACTCGCCGTCATTTCTTTGTTTTGTTCCATGATATCAATTATT
>CAMHFA010000043.1 GCA_946184255.1 uncultured Bacteroidales bacterium | reverse complement strand
GCTTGATGCCGGTCTGCTCCATCTTGACAAGGGCATAATCGGTGATCTCCTTCATTCGTGCCTCGTATTCCTCGATGGTCGGAGCCTCTTCCACAAGGTCCACGTCATGGAAGCAGAAGTACTTTATGCCGAGTTTCTGCATGATCTCAAAGCCGGCGTCCATCTTATCCTTTGCCCTCTGCATCGGATCTGACGCCTCATCCCAGCCGTAAGCGCGGGTCTGCCCGCCGAACTGGTCACCGCTTGCCTGACCAAGGGTATGCCACCAGGCCATTGCAAACTTGAGCCAGTCCTCCATCTTCTTTCCGAGGACTACCCTGTCGGGTTCATAATAATGGAAAGCGAGCGGGTTCTTGCCCTGCGGCCCTTCGAAAGGGATCTTTCCGATCTGCGGGAAGTATTCTTTTGCCATAATATAAAATTGTTTGGTAGTTTAAATTTTCTTCAATTCTTCTTTCCAATGGGAATAAGCTTCACCATAGGCTTCACAGTCAGACGGTTCGACGACGGCCAGGCGCTTAAGGGAAGCGAAAGCTTCGTTGTTGTCCCTGTAGATGCCAGCCCCGATTCCAGCTCCTCGCGCGGCACCTGCCGCACCGTCGGTGTCAAAGAGTTCGATTGTGGCTCCGGTGACTCCAGCCAGGGTATCACGGAAGATAGGGCTGAGGAACATGTTTGCATGGCCGGCGTGGATGACCCCTATCTTCATTCCCATCTCCTCCATGATGTCAATACCGTACTTGAAGGCGAAGACGATACCTTCCTGGGTAGCCCTGAGCAGGTGTCTCCAGTCATGGACATTGAAATTGACTCCAGAGGCCCTGAACCCGGCCTCTTTGTTGCCAAGCATCCTTTCTGCCCCGTTGCCGAAGGGAAGGACAGTCACTCCATCGCAACCGATCGGAATCTGTGAAGCGGAGTCGTTCATTTCGTCATACATCATCCCGCGAGGTACCACAGTCCTCCTTATCCACGCATTTGCGATTCCTGTACCGTTAATACAGAGAAGGATTCCAAGCCTCGGGTTATCAGGAGAATGATTGACATGGGCAAAGGTATTGACCCGGGAAAGAGGGTCGTAATTGACTTTGCCGCTCACTCCGTAAACAACTCCGGAAGTGCCGGCTGTGGCAGCCACATCCCCAGGATTGAACACATTGAGCGACAGGGCATTGTTGGGCTGGTCCCCCGCCCTGTAGGTGATGGGGATACCAGGCTCCAGACCTAATTCGATAGCAGCTGATGTGCTGAGCCGTCCCTGTTCGGAAAAAGTGGGGACGACCTTCGGAAGGACAGACTCGTCAAATCCGAACCAATCCATAAGGAAGGAGGCAGGACGGTTCTCCTGGAAATCCCAGAACATTCCCTCCGAAAGACCTCCCACAGTGGTACAGGTCTCCTCGCTCATCCTGTAGGCAATGTAGTCTCCTGGCAGCATGATCTTGTCAATCCTGTCGAAAACCTCCGGTTCATTCTCTTTCACCCATGCCAGTTTAGCGGCTGTGAAGTTCCCCGGTGAGTTCAGCAGATGGCCAAGACAATTTTCATGGCCGATTGCATCAAAAGCAGCCTCTCCGTATGGAACCGCCCTGGAATCACACCAGATTATGGAATGGCGCAGGAGTTTCCCGTCCTTGTCGATGCAGACAAGGCCATGCATCTGATAGGAGATACCGATAGCAGCAACCTTTCCGGGCAAACCCTTTGGCAGGCTCAGGGAGCTGACCTGACCGAGAACATCGGCAGTGGCGAGCTTGAGATTCTCCCACCACATTTCAGGATCCTGCTCAGCCCATCCGGCTTTCTCGGAAATAATCGTACTCTCATGCTTGGGGTAGAAGGCACTGGCTACACACTCACCGCTCTCCACGTCCACAAGGCTGGCCTTGACGGACGAACTACCGACGTCATAACCCAACAGATACATATTCTTAAAGCTTGGTTTTGAAAACTTCCATTCCCTTTGTGGCCACTTCCCTTATATGGATGATCCTGGGGTCGTAAATTGCCACATCTTCAGGGTCGATCAGATAGACAGGGGCCCCGTTCTTTGCATAGCGGTACAGACCGGCAGCAGGATAGACATTGAGCGAAGTGCCGACAATGAGCATGACGTCGGCATCCGCAACGATGTCTATGGCTTTCTCGATGTTCGGCACAGCCTCTCCGAAGAAGACGATATGCGGCCGTAACTGGCTTCCGTTCGGAGCCAGGTCGCCCAGGTTCACAGGCTCGTAACCCACGTCTATAACTTCCTTCTCCGAATATGTCCGGTCATATATTCCATCCTCGGGCCTGACCTTGGTGGCCTCGCCGTGAAGGTGCAGCACCCTTGTACTGCCTGCCCGCTCATGAAGGTTGTCAACGTTCTGGGTAATGACAGTGACATCATATTCCTTCTCGAGTTCGGCGATGGCCCGATGAGCGGCATTGGGTTTCACCTCCGAGAGTTGCTTCCTGAGCTGGTTGTAGAAGCTCAGGACCAGTTTACGGTTGCGGTACCAACCTTCGATCGAGGCGACTTCCTGGGGATCATATTCTCCCCAGAGGCCTCCGGAGCCACGGAAGGTACTCAGTCCGCTCTCTGCGCTCACCCCCGCTCCGGTCAAAACTGCGATTTTCTTCTTGGCCATGATTAATTCCTCTTGAAATATGTGTTCTTGAGCCAGTATTCAAAGAGAGGGTCGAAGATCACGGGACGCTCGTCGTCACCGACGAAGGTCAGGATCTCCTTCTTCATGAGAGCATCCTTCAGCCTGCGGACATTCGCAGAGGAATTCAATGAATATTTCCGGATCACTTCTGCCGTACTGAACTTGGTGTAGCCGTCAATGATGGCCTTGAGCAGATTGACCTGGAATGTGGTCAGGTCATTCATGATGGCGATGAACCTCCCGCGATGGATGGCGAGAATGGTCTCCAGAGCCTCCAACAAAACGGGCTCCATAATGTAACCCTTGGACAAGGAATCACAAATTGAAGTAAAGTGATTTATGTAGAATAGATTACACTTGAACAGGCGGCAGGCCCCGCTGATAAGGTCCCTGTCAATCACTTTTCCACTGGACAGGAAACCCTTTATGATGTGTTCGACTATGTCCCTCTCATCAACCTTGCTGAGTTTCAGTCGCTCAACACGACGGTAGAAGAAGTGGCGCTTCACAAAAATGTCCTGCATCGCATTATACTGAGAGCCGAGGAAAATGTAGGAAAAGGTCTTGATTCCCGCCTGGCGCATCTCGTCCATCACTTCTTCCATCATCTTGAATACCTTTTCGCCGTCTTCGGTGAGATCAAGGTTCTGGAACTCGTCTATGATCATGAATATCTTCTCTCCCCTGTCGGCGGACAGTCTGTAAGGCAGCCGGAGGACGGCCTTGTAATCCTCGTCGTCAAGGTCCCAGTTGGTGGAAAGGATGATGTCAGAACTGGAGAAAGCAGCCCGGTCGAAGACGAAATGAGTCCCTGAAAGGTACTTTGATACTATCTGGGAGTACTCGTCAGGGGTAGAAGCGGCCAGCCTGATCACCGCTGCACCGAGTCTGCGGATAAAGACCTCGTTGGAACGTATGTCAAGAGCAGTGATGTCTCCGACAGTAAAACGCACGCCAGTGACTTTCAGCCTGGTAAGTACTTGATGGATAATGGATTTCTTGCCCGTTCCATAAGGTTCCCAGATTACGACATTCTCGCTCTGGCCCAAAAGGTTTCCCAGGATCGTGCAGTCTTCCTTGCGCCCGATAAAACGCTGGCCTGTCACATACTTGTTGTATAAAAACGGGCTATCCATGGAAATAACATTTTTGTTTTGACAAAATTAAGAATTTTTTCATATCTTTGCACCCGCTTTGAGAAAAAGGAGGTGGTAAATTAGCAATGATCATAGTTCCAATCAAAGAAGGCGAGAACATAGAAAGGGCCTTGAAGAAGTTCAAGAGGAAGTTCGAAAAGACCGGTGCCATCCGCGAGATGCGCGCCCGCAAGAACTTTGAGAAGCCTTCTGTGAAGAAGAGAGCTGCCAGGATGAAAGCTATCTACGTCCAGCATCTCAAGCTCCAGGACGAGCAGTAAGAGCTTTTCCGGAATCACTAATTAGACAAATCCCAAGGGTTTGTCTTTTTTTTTGCCTAAATTTGCTTAAGTAGCTTTTCATTACGGTTATAATGGCTGGACAGGAAGCTGGCAAAAGTAAGAAAACCAGGAAGAGACGTGGACTCAAGATAGCCCTTTGGACCATCCTCGGCCTCTGGCTCCTTATTATGGTTGCGTTGCAGGTGGCCCTTAATTCCAAAGTCCTTACCAGGATTGCGAACCGCCTCGCCGGAGAATATGTCGAAGGCAATGTCAGTTTCTCGAACATCAAGGCTTCCGTATTCAAGAGCTTTCCCAACCTTAACGTCAGTATAGACGATTTCATCCTGACCTATCCGCACGAGCGGTTTGCCTCCTATGATCCGCTCATTCCCCCCGGTGATTCCCTTCACTTCAAAGGCTGGGGCATTTCGATGACCGACACCCTAGCGAGTTTCAAAAAGATGAGCGTGTCGGTAAACTATATGGACGCCCTCCATAGGAAGATCCGCATCCCACATGCTGTACTGGAGCATCCCAGGATATTCCTTCATAGTTATGATTCCCTTAGTGCCAACTGGAATGTGCTTCGGCTCCCACAGGACAAGGAAGATACCTCTGCCTTCAAACTTCCCCCGTTGTCTGTAGGGAAAGTAAGCTTTGAGAAGGAGCCCTACGCAGTCTTCACCAGCCTCAGGGACACTCTCAGCTTGGAGGTCGCATTGGAGCATCTGATGCTCAAGAGCCATTGGGACCATTATGACATAGACCTGAAGTCTTCCCTGGCCTTGAATATGAATCAGACCGGAAAGATGAACCTTCCGGTCAGTCTCAAAACCACTTTCCATCCAGATTTCGACAAGAATATCTACAGCGTCAAGGACCTGAATGCTTCGGTGGCAATGATTGATTTGACCGCAAACGGTACTGTTGACCTGTCCGGAGACAATCCCTACATAAAGGCAGAGGCAGATATCGATAAGGAACGGGTAAGCGAGATAACTGCCTATTTCGGGAAGAATTTCCCTATCCTGAAAAAACTGGACACCGACGCAACCATTTCATTGAATGCAAATTGTGACGGTTTCTATATAAGGGAGACAAACAGCCTCCCTAAAATGTCGGTCCATTTTGAAGTTCCGGACTCAAGGATACGATGGGAAGGAATCGATGAGGAAGGCCGTTTCGACCTGGAAGCCGATGCTACTGTAGTCGACGGGAAACTCGTCGCCCAAGTTCCAGACTTGTGCCTCCATGTCAAAGGAGCCGACATAACTCTCAAAGGTTCGGCGAATGATCTCCTGAACGGTGATCCCCTGCTGAACATAGACAGCAAGGTCCACGTCCGCCTCGATTCCCTGGCACGCTACCTTCCCGAGGACATGGGCATCACCGCATCAGGGAACCTGGACGGGAATGTCAAAGGATCTTTCAGAATCTCACAGCTCGACCTATACAATTTCGGAGAAATAGGCCTCAAGGGCAGGCTGGTAAGTGACGGGATACGGATCCACGACCCCAAGGACTCGCTGTCAGCCTACCTGGGCAGCACCACCATCGATCTCGGTCCTTACAGCCATGATGAGGACGAAGGGGACGAACACGGGGAGGAAAGCCACGAACATGTGGGAATCAAGGCAACGATAGACAGCCTCGTAGCTGAATACGGTTCCTCTACCTACATCCGGGGACGAGGGGTCCGTCTGTCCGCTCACAATTCTGATGAGACCATCAAGGGATATCCCGGAAAGCATCCTCTCCACGGCCATCTGGACGTTACTTCCATAGGCATGATGGATGTTGACTCCTGCTTCGTGGGGGTGAGAGGCTCAAGCAATGTATTCAAGTACTGGCAAATTCCGAACGGAAAGGTCAAGGTCCCTTACCTGAGCCTAAGCAGCAGCAACAGGTCCGTAGCAATCCGGGAAAACGTTAACCGGTACTCGGCATCGGGCGTCTCGCTCAATGTCTCAGCCCATCCAAACGCTGTCAAGGAGAAGGAAAAGAGCAACTTGCTGCTGGACTCCCTCGCGAGGGTCTATCCCGGCGTTCCCAGGGATTCACTTCTCTACAGGGCGATAATTGACCGAAGCGGAGGAAAACTGCCGGACTACCTTACTGAAAAGGATTTCCGCAAGAAGGACATAAGCATAAAACTGGGGGAATCCGTTTCTAAATATATCAGCGACTGGGAGCTCGCCGGCTCGTTCAAGATAAAGGAGGGAAAGGTTATAACCCCTTACTTCCCCCTTGAGAATAATCTTTCCGGTCTGAACGGCAAGTTCACCAACAACAGGATCGACCTGAATTCCATGAATTTGAAATCAGGAGTCTCCGACATCTCAGCAGCAGGATCCCTCGTTGGGATAAAGAGGGCCCTGACATCCGGCAGAGGCCGCCTCAACCTCAACATGAACCTCAGTTCCTCTCTCATCGACATGAACGAGATCCTCCTGGCGATTAATGCCGGCAAGCAGTATGTTCCTCCAGGAGACAAGGTCGCACTGTCTGGGGTGGACGACCGGACTTACCTGGATGCCGTAAAGGAAGAAGCCGTGGTGGACACTTCCGCCATCAGTTCCCTCATCGTAATCCCTTCAAACCTCAACGCCAAGGTAAACATCCAGGCACAGACAATCAAATACTCAGATCTCGAGACATCCTTCATGTCCACCGACCTGGACATGAGGGAGAGATGCATCCAGGTGACCAACACCTTGGCGATGACCAACATGGGTGAAGTCTTTCTGGAAGGCTTCTACTCCACCAGGACCAAGAAAGACCTCAAGGCCGGCTTCGACCTTATGCTCTCCAATATCACTGCCGAGAAAGTGATCCGGCTCTTCCCTGCGGTGGACAGCATCATGCCCATGCTAAAGGCGTTCAAGGGATTGCTTGACTGCGAAATGGCGACCACCGCTTCAATCGACACCAACATGAACATAGTGCTCCCGACCTTGAGCGGTATGATAAAGATTGACGGTAAAGACCTGTCACTAAGTGAGAGCAAGGACCTCGACAAGCTTCGCAAGACCCTCATGTTCAAGGATAGGGATTCCAGCTATATCGACAAAATGTCCGCACGTGGTATCGTCAAGGAGAACCAGCTGGAAGTGTTCCCGTTCATCCTGAAGGTTGACCGCTACACTGTAGCCCTCAACGGAATCCAGGGGTTCGACCAGAATTTCAAGTATCATGTCTCAGCCCTGAAGTCCCCGATCCCGTTCCGTTTCGGGGTCAACCTTGGTGGTAACTTTGATGCCTGGAAATGGAGATTGGGAAAGGCGAAGTACAAGAGCACGAAGATTCCTCTGTTCGATGACGAGATAGACGACGTAAGGCTGAACCTTGTCAACTCCATCCACAACATATTCAGCAGGGGCGTAGAGCAAGCCATGCTCCAGAACGAGAAGGCCCAGGAAGCGGTGGAGGAGAAAAAAGCTGAGGTTTCCTACTCGGTGGAAGAGACTGAAGATCTATCGGCCCTGGAGAAAAAGGCCATTGAAGCCTTTGAGAATTCTACAGGGGAGGAAGAATAATAAAAATTATTATCTTTGCAGTCCCTATGCGGGTGTGTTGAAATTGGTAGACAAGCCAGACTTAGGATCTGGTGCTTCGTGCGTATGGGTTCGAGTCCCTTCACCCGCACTCAAATTATCTCCTTCAGGGCAAGGACATTTTCTTCAGGAGTGGCCCAGCTTGTGACGAAGCGTACGGCTATCCTATCCTCA
>CAMHFA010000042.1 GCA_946184255.1 uncultured Bacteroidales bacterium | reverse complement strand
CCGTTCTTGCGGTTACCACGGTTCCGGTTCTTTCCCTTGGATTTCTTAGGTTTGTCGAACCGGGTGATGCTGTCATCCCCCACCGCAGAGATGAACTGGGGTCCCATGGGTTCCGGTTCGAACTTCAGGGACTCGGGCTTCTCCCCATTCCGGTTCATCATTATTATCTCCCTGACCTCATCAGCAGAAAGTGCATAGAGATTGGAAAGGGAGCCCTTGTCATAGGAGAAATACATGATTTCCTGAAGGATGTCAGTCTTGACGAGATAAGCAGGTCCATCCTCGAATTCAAGGGGTTCGTTGACCTTGGGAATACGGGTCTGTGCATCAAGGTAATTGGCCACCTCGTAATTAAGGCAGCATTTCAATTTACCGCACTGGCCGGCAAGTTTCTGGGGATTCAGGGAGAGGTCCTGGGAACGGGCGGCAGATGTGGAGATGGACTGGAAACTGGTGATATAGTTTGCGCAGCATAACTCCCTGCCACAGACACCCAGTCCTCCAATAAGACCGGCCTCCTGACGCGCTCCGATCTGTTTCATCTCAATCCTGATCCGGAATTCCTCAGCGTAGATCTTGATAAGTTGGCGGAAATCGACACGGCCGTCAGCGATGTAGTAGAAGATGGCCTTGGTTCCGTCTCCCTGGAATTCCACGTCTCCGATTTTCATGTCCAGTCCAAGTTCCGCCGCAATCCTGCGCGCCTGGATCATGGTATCCTGCTCCCGGGCAATGGCCTCCTGCCATTTTGCGATATCGAAAGGCTTCGCCCTGCGGTAGATCTTCCTAAGAGGATTGACTTCCGGATCGACCCCCTTGCACTTCATCTGGCGCCCTACAATCGGACCCTCAAGGGTCACGATTCCGAGGTCATGACCGTTGGCAGCCTCGACTATCACAAGGTCGCCGGTCTTGATGCCCTGGCCGGAAGCATTGATATATATTCCTTTACGGGTGTTTTTGAAACGCACCTCGAAAAGGTCCTTGTACTGTTCCTGGGTCACACCCTTCAACCAGTTGTAGGATCCGAGTTTGCAGCATCCCTGACGGTAGTTGCAATCGAACTCTCCAGTCTCCTGGTCCTGGGCAACTGTACACCCACGGCTGCAGTCGAATTTAATGGCTTCGTTATATGCGCTTTCCATCGTTTCGTCAATATATTGTATAGAGCCTGCCGACCATTTCGCAGAACAGGATCTTCTGGTTCACGTTCCTGTCAATCAGCATCTGGGCCCTGTCCAGGCAGGCTGCTGCCTGTCTTGGGAAATTCTTCCGGAACTTACCGGCGATGGACGAGAAAAACTCTTCCTCTGCCGGAGAAATCCCCGCAATACCTGTCAATCCCTGTTGGATAAGGAAAACCTTCCTGAGGCATTCACCGGCAAATTTACAAAAAGCTTTCTGTTTTTCGCGGGACCCTATCTCTGAGAGGGTCTCCCCACATGAGAGAGCTGCTGCAAGATCCCTCGATCCGACGGCATCCATGAGATTCCGGAATATCTCCATCTGCTCCTGGTAATCCTCCTTGTCAGAAAGATAATGTATAGCTGCACCGACGCTGCCACCGGAAGCCAAAGCAGCCTCTTCGGCATCGGCTGGATCCTTCTCAAAACCGGATACGAGGATCCTGCCGATATCTTCCCTTGAATAAGGAAGGATCCGCAGTGCCTGGCATCTGGACGAGATAGTCTGCATCACCTTCTCGGGAGCATGGGTCACCATAAGGAAGATGGTCTTCTCCGGGGGTTCCTCCACAGCTTTCAGAAGCCTGTTGGCCGCAGAGGCGTTCATCTTCTCCGGCAGATAGACCACGACAGCCTTCCAACCTCCTTCAACTGGAGTCAGGTAGATCGTCTCCAGGATCTCACGTGCCTCAGCATTGTTGATGACAGTCTGCTTCCCCTCGATCCCGAAGGCCTCGTTCACTTCCGACTCCAAGGCATAAGGATTAGACTTCATCAAATCACGCCAATACTTCAGGAACAACTCTGCGCGGAGGTTCTGCACTTTTTCAGTGACCTTGCTTCCTGCCGCAACCGGGTAGATGTAGTGGACATCCGGATGGATCAAGCCGGAGACCTTGTGCTCATCCCGGAAGACCTCGCTCAGGAAAGCGAGGATGATCGCCATTGCCCCGCAACCATCGTTCTCATAGAGCATCATCGCGTGCGGAATCCTTCCGTCGCGTACCATGCCGGACAAAGCGGTCACGGCATCCTTGTTACCTATGATACTGTCGAGGGTCATCTGTCCCTTTTGGCCGTAAATTCGGCTATCGCTGCAAGATAATCTTTTTCTTTTGAATCAGGAAGCGCCCTAAGGGAATCCATCGCCTTCTTGACATATTCCTGTAACCTGGAGTCAGCATATTCATTGCCACCATTGTCGAAGACGAATCCACGGATTTCTTCCTTGAATTCGGGATGGTCCTGGATCTGAAGGACTTTCCGCCTGATCATCGCGGCCATGTCATCATCCACCTTTGAGAGGGCACCAAGCAAGGGAAGGGTTATCTTCTGCTCCCCGAGGTCCACTCCGACAGGCTTTCCCAAGATGGCTTCACCGCAGTAGTCGAGAATGTCATCCTTTATCTGGAAAGCCATCCCAAGGCTGATGGAATACTCCCTGACGGACTCTACCATTTCAGCAGGAGCATCTACGGATATGGCGGCCGAAACACCTGTAGCTTCAAACAGAGAGGCGGTTTTACTGTAGATAATACGGAGATAGTCCTCTTCGTCAGTATCGCAGCAGGTCGACTTCTGCAGCTGAAGCATCTCTCCCTTGGCAAGATCACTGAGGGTCTTTGCGAAAATCCGGATTGCCTCTTCACTATGGACAGGAGAAGCAATGATGTTTTCTACAGCCTTGACGAGCCAATAGTCCCCGATCAGGACAGAGGCAGGACCTCCGAGCAATGACATCACCGTAGGTACCCCACGCCTTTCTGAGCTCCCGTCAACCACATCATCGTGAAGAAGCGTAGCGTTGTGGAGGAGTTCGGAAGCTGCTGCAAAACGAAGGCTGTCAGCGGTTGTGAGACCTCCCGAGCAGGCCCTTGCCACAAGAAGTGACATGAGGGGACGGAGTTGCTTTCCCCCATGTGAAAGGATGGCGGAATTTGTCTTGTTCAGAAGATCGATGTCACTTTCAAGTGTACTGTGGATCAATTTCAAGGTATTGATCCAGTCTTCACCGAGAAAGGTCCTTATTTCGTCAAGATTCATCCGGGAACACTATTTCAAGAGTTCAGCAAGTTCCTCGACACTCGAAGGAAAATCAATCAAGGACCTGGATTCAGGATCCAGCATGCCAGTCGTGACATAATGGTCGAGAAGGGAAACCAGTGGATCATAGAATCCGTCAATGTTGAGAGCTATTACCCGGCCTCTGTAGATCCCAAGCTTGGCGAGGGTCAGAGTGTCTATCAACTCGTCCAGGGTACCGATGCCACCGGGCAATGCGATGGCGGCGTTGGTTCCCTCCCGCATCTTCTCCTTCCGCTCGGCCATGGTCTCCGTCCAAATCGTCCGGGTCAGGGCAGGATAATGATATTCGGTCATGAAACGAGGAAGTATCCCGATATGGGTCCCCCCACATGCAACGACCTCATCAGCCACAACCTTCATCGTACCTTTGACAGTACCCCCGGAAACAATGGCATAACCAAGCGAACAAGCCGCGCGGACAAGATTCCGCGCAGCTTGGTTAAATCTTGGATCTATGTCATTGCTTGCAGAGCAGAAGATTACGATCTTCCGCTCCCCTTCTGCCTGGACGTCCATTAGAAGAAGAGAGCGACAGAGATGGCGAATCCGTTGAAGTTGAAATCCTTGATTGCCGTTCCGGTCTTGTTGATGTCTCCTTTGTAAACATTGCCGAAGTTCCAGAAATACTTGGCTGAAATCTGGAAGTGGGAGATGTCGATACCGGCACCCAGGCTCATTCCGTACTCAACCTTAACGAGTTCGGTGTCCACACTCTTTATCTCATCCTTATTCTTTTCAGTTATCTGATAACCGATGAATGGCTCTACGAAAGCATAAGGCCTGAAAGCAACAAGGTCAGGACCCCACTGGAGCTGTACAGGAACCTCCACATAGCCCAACTTGGTGTCCAGAGACTTGGATATGTCATTTCCAGTGTTATCGCCCCATTTGTCCAGAGACATTCCCTTTACCTGGTAAAGGAGTGCGGGCTGGACAGCGAAACCTCCTCCGAGAGGAATCTCTGCTACGAGACCTGCATGGTACTGTGCGATTGACTTTGTGTCAACTTCCTTGATAGTGGTAGAGGTGGATGTTACACCGCCGATGACACCTACCCTGGCATTGTTATAATGCTGTGCCTGAACGTTTACACTGAAAGCAAGGGCAGCTGCAAATGCTGCAAAAAGAATTCTTTTCATTTTGTTAAATAACTGGTTCTGAATAAACTTAATTAAAGAAGGGCATCGAGCTTGGCCGTGATCTCGGTCTTGGGGACATTCCCCACGAGTTTGTCGACAGCCTGGCCGCCCTTGAAGAAAATCAATGTGGGTATATTCCTTATTCCGTACTGGACTGCGATGTCCTCGCACTCATCCACATTGCACTTTACTACGGCCACTTTGCCGTCATATTCATTCGCGACAGTCTCAACTGTAGGACCAAGCATGCGGCATGGACCGCACCAGGTTGCCCAGAAATCAACCAGCACGACATTGTTGGCGGAAAGGATCTCCGCGAAATTTCCGTTGGTTGCTGTTAGTTCCATATTGATTAGTTAGATTATTTGGTTTCTTTACAAAGTTAACAATTTCAGTCTGTCTTGCAAAAAAGACTAGACCATCGAATCGACCGTCCACATGAATGCCCTGAGGCCAAGGTTGGGATACTCACTGTCTTTCTGCTTGAGAGCGTCCATAATCCCCTGAGCCTTTTCGTCAGGAACTATGGTAAGGATGGCGTAGTTCTGTCCCGGCCAGGCGTGGTTGCCGTAATGAGGCTCACCTTCATCGCCTCCCCTTCCCTGGATGTCAATCCATTGGGTAAACCCCCTTTGACCGTGTTCATCCAGCAGCTCGACTATTTCTTCGCCGTAAGCCTGGCTGTATGCTATGAATATCGCTTTCATCTTTCTAAGCGGTTTTATGTTTACGTTTTTCCTGTCTGGTGGCAAAGATGCAATAGACAGTCGGGATCAACACTAGGGTGATGAGGGTCGAGAACGACAATCCCCAGCACACAGTCATTCCGAGGCAGCGCCACATCTCCGAACCCTCTCCCCTGCCCAGGGCCATCGGAAGCATACCTAGGACTGTAGTCAGGGTAGTCATAAGGATAGGACGGAGACGGCTACGGGCTGCTGTCACAGATGCGTCAACTATGCTCATCCCCCTTTCCCTCATGAGAATGGTGTAGTCAATCAGAACTATACCGTTCTTCACGACTATACCCAGGAGGATTATGATTCCAATCATCGCCATGACACCAAGCGGGGTGCCGGTCAGTCTCAGTCCCATGATCACACCGATGAAGGCGAACGGAACGGAGAACATGATGACCAGAGGACTCATGAAGGATTCGAACTGGGAAGCCATGACCATATAGACCAGGATTATGATAAGTATCATAAGGACGATCAAATCCCTGAACATGCTCTGTTGGTCCTCGAAGTCTCCAGAAATCTCGGTGGAGATGTTGCTCGGGATGTCAGTCTGGCTCACAATCTTGTTCGTCGCAGCCACTGCATCGCTCAGGGCATGGCCACGGGCAACTATTCCAGTAATGGAAATGTAGCGTTCGCGATTCTTCCTCTCGATGGTTGGAGGGACCTTGGCCTCAACGATTGTTCCGAGGTCCTTGATCCTAACTGCACCGCCAGTGGGAGTGTAGATGAGGATGTTCTCGATGTCTTCAATGCTCGAACGGAATTTCTTGTCATAGATGACCCTGATGTTGTACTCATCACCCTCTTCCCTGTAGAAAGACCCCACAGAGCCGTTCATTGCAGCACTGAAAGCCGCAGCTGCAGTGGTGGAATTCAATCCGTTGATCGCAAGTTTCTCGCGGTCAAAATCCACCTGGTACTCAGGAGTGTAGTCAT
Organism: uncultured Bacteroidales bacterium; assembly: GCA_946184255.1. Classification (GTDB taxonomy): domain Bacteria; phylum Bacteroidota; class Bacteroidia; order Bacteroidales; family UBA932; genus Cryptobacteroides. The sequence continues at coordinate 1,755 of CAMHFA010000042.1, read as the reverse complement.
CGCGGCTGAGTACCACCTGAGTGAATGACGGATCCTCAAGCATCTTGGCCTGGACCTCCTTTGCAATACGGTCGGTTTCGTCGAAATCATAGCCGTAAATCTCCAGACTGAGGGATGCCGCTCCTCCAACTCCTCCCATTCCTTCTGTCACAGTGGCCTTCTTGACCTCAGGATACTCCCTGAGATCCTTCCTGATGATATCAGCTATCTCCGCTCCGGAGCGCTTTCGGTCCTCCATGGAACCGATGTTGACATTCATCGAAATGACGTAGGAGCCGTTGTTCTGCATGCTTCCGATCACATTGTCAGAACTTGCCTGTCCATAGCGATACTGGAGAACCTGGATCTCCGGGATTTCCTTCTCCATCCTTTCGGCGAAATTCCTTGCGAATTCACCAGTCACACTCTGCTCTGTACCAACCGGTAATTCGATTGACACTGAAAGACGTCCTTCGTCCATTGTCGGGAAGAACTCCGTCTTGAGTCCCGGTGCCAGAGATGCCAGCACCAGGATGAAGATTGCAAGTGAACCAAGCAGGACTGTCTTCCTGTGGGTGACCGCCCAGCCGATGAGCTTTGAGTACCAACGCGAAAGGTTCTCAAGGAACCGTTCTATCGGATCGAAGATCGCCCTGTGAAGCTTACCGGTCTTCGGGCCGCTCTTAAGGAATCGGGAGCAAAGCATCGGAACCAGAGTCAAAGCCGCCGTGGTAGAAATGATCATGATGATACTTACGATCCAACCGAGCTGCTTGAATATGATTCCGGCCATACCGGAAACCATGGTGAGGGGCAGGAAGACGCAAAGCATAGTTAGGGTGGATGCGATAACGGATATACCCACCTCGGATGTACCATGTACGGCAGCTTCCTTTGGTTTCTCTCCCCTTTCCAAGTGGGTACTGATGTTCTCAAGTACCACGATTGCGTCGTCCACAACCATACCGATTGCTATCGACAGAGCCGACATCGAAATGATGTTCAAGGTGTTACCTGTAGCAAACAGGTATACCAAGGAGCCGAGCAACGCTATAGGTATGGACAGGACAATGATAAAAGTAGCCCTCCATCTTCCAAGGAAGATGAAGACCACCAGCATGACCACCAGAAGGGTGATGAGGATTGTCTCCTTCAGAGAGTCGATAGTGTTGAGGATTTCAGAGGAATTGTCCACGACCTCTGTAATCTTGATGTCCGAAGGAAGCGTAGGCTCAATCTCCTTGATCCTCTGCTTTGCCGCCTTTACAACATTGACCGTGTTGGCTCCGCTCTGCTTCTGGATGGCTATCATGGCGGATCTCCTTCCATTGGTGTAAGACTCCTGGGATTTCTCCTCGAGGCCGTCATCCACCCTGGCCACATCCCTGAGATAGACCACCTGCCCGAACCTGTAGCCCACAACGACGTCCAACAGTTCGGAAGGGTCCTTGAATTCCTTCTCAACCCTGAGGGAGAAGGACTCAGTACCTATGTCGATGCTTCCGGAAGGGACGTTACGGTTCTCAGTCGCGATGATCTGGGAGATTCCGGCAACACTCAAACCATAAGCCTGAAGCTTGGCAGGGTCGCAATAGACATGGATTTCCCTTGCCGGGGCTCCTGCCACAGAGACAGTTCCGACTCCCGTGACCCTTCCCAACGGGGTTACCACCCTGTCATCCAGAATCCTGTCAAGGCCGTCCATGCTCTTGTCAGCAGTTGCGGAAAGGATGAGGACAGGCATATCATCCATGCCGAACTTGAACAGCACGGGAA
>CAMHFA010000041.1 GCA_946184255.1 uncultured Bacteroidales bacterium | reverse complement strand
AATCGAACCCGGCCCGACGGGCAAGTCCCACCGACCGGCCGAAGTCTTCCACAAGTGATTCAATCTCATCAACCTTGAGTTTGCGTACAAAGGTAGGAGAATAAAGATTGAAACCACCCGAGGCACCGACCGGCATGCAGCCACAGGTCGCGCGATGAGTCATGTTACCGCAGTGCCCCAACTGGATCGAGACCTTTGCCCCTTGCTCATGGACTGCATCCGTAATCTCCTTCAAGGCAGGAACGATCTCTTCCCGCATCCACAGCTGGCCGTCGAATGAGAGACCGCTCCGGTTAACCGATGCATATGCCAGCGTTGTCATCCCAACCCCACCCCGCGCAACAGCTACATGATAATCCTTCAAGTCCTGTGAAGGCTTGTTTCCATAAGCCATATTCTCAAAAGCGGCAGAACGGATGATCCTGTTTCGCAAGGTCACCGGTCCGATACGCACCGGAGTGAAGATTGGAGAGTCGATCTGGGGCATATTATCAGAATATGAAAGGAATCATCCTTTTTGTCTTGCTGGTGTCAAGTTCGTCCGGGAACTCCCTGGAATACATGTCGTAGATCCTGGAAGCCCGTGGAGCCAGATTCGCAAAAGTCCAAAGTGCAAACACTGCTCCCGACCATGACCAGGTCAGGATGGCAAAGCCAACCCATTCTACGAATTCCCCGAAATAGTTGGCACTGGTGACATATCTGAACATGCCTCCCTTAGGAAGATAATGCGCAGTGTCACCTGGCTTTCTCAGATTGCGGATTATCGAGTCAGAACCGATATTCACGGACATTCCGGCAAAGAATAAAAGTGTGCCAAGGATAAATGGAAGGCTTGACAGCCAACTTGAAGGATAACGCTCCAGAGGTGACAGATAGAATATCCAACCTCCCTGCATCAAGGCATTCAAGGTGTTGAATACAGCTCCCATCAGTATGATACTCAAGGGCATGCGACTTCTGCCACGTATCTGGAGAGGGAATATGAAGGAGCGGTGGAAATAATGAAGCTCAAAAAGTAAAAGAAAAACCAGTCTCACAGGATCGGTCTTCCTGTCGGAAAACCACCATAAGAGGAGCATGGCTATGAAGACCGGTGCTTCCATAAGGATCCAGCCCAAGCGGTTACCGATGGACGGTCCCCACTTGGGCTGGTAGAATTTGCCGTAACCGGCATCAACATAAAACAGACATATGAATACCACGATGGCGAGCAGAGCCATCACGGCCAGAAAAAGCTGGAAGGAATGCATCGCCATTCTTTTGTGGTAATAACAAGTCTAGGAAACGTCGGCGCGGGCCATGGAATCCTTGTAGTACTTCTGGTTGATGAAAACGTCCTCCTTGTAAGGATTGATGTGACGCTTCTTCGAGACGCTGATGATGTAACAAATGGCTATGATGTTGGTAATCAGAGCCAAAGCGCTGATAACAGTCATCATCGTAGGATTGGCAGCTACACTGTCGACGGTGGTACCGACAGCCGCCGCGTTGCCTCCTGCAACCTCATAGATCTTTTCAATGGTGGTCACACCCTCGGGGTATTGAACAGGCAGGACAGCCCAGTCGAACCACTGGCGGCCATCTTTGAATGTCTCCTGGAAGAGAGGGAACACCTGGGCGAACATGCACCAGATGGCAAGGGTGTTGGCGCGGTTCTGGATCCAGCCTCCACGGTTCCAGCATATGGCAGCCACAGTAGGAGCAAGGAGCAGGGCGATACCGCAGTACCATGAATGGGTAGGAAGGCAGTTGTAGGTGTAGGCAAAGTTCCAGATGTCGTAAATGACTATATAAACCCAGGTCATGTCGGCCCAGATCATGTCCTTCTTGTCCTTTGAAGCATAGACGTTCCACCAGGCAGTCATACAGAAGATGTTCAGCATACCGGCAACACCGTTCATCACATTATGCCAACCTCCGTAGAGCCACACTCCCTCGCTTGAAAGCCACCAGCAGTTCCAACCCTTGATTGCAGACTCGAAGTCTGATGCGACTGCGATGAGGATGTTGATGGCCACGATGACGAACGGGAACGGTTTGAACCAGTGCTTTGCACCTATTCCCCATTTGTACTTGATCATCATGAAGCCGATACAGCCTGTCAGGGCGGCATAGAGTTTCGCATAATGGAACCAGCCATTCATGTACAGATGGGTCTGGTTCTTAAGCGCCCACTCCGATCCGTTGGCCGCACCGATAGCTATCGCTACGAAATAGACGGTCAGAATCGCCGGAATGACGAAGAACATGATAGCACCGCCAGCCTTGGTACGGCGTGCGAATTCATTCAGGAGGATAAGGCCGACAAGGACGACCAGAAGCATCCCCCACTGGGCAAGGGCATTAGCCCCATAGACTTGGAAAAACATAACTCAGAATATTAGTTATTAGTTTGAATGTGAATAGACTCCTTTTTGGATTTCATTATTGCCCATAGGGCCCAGACAGCGGTAAGCGCCAATGACATAGGGACTCCGACCGTCAGCATCTCCTTCAGCATCACTGCTCCCCCTCCCACCTGGTCCAACGCAGTGAAGAACGGGAATCTCCATGTAAGCTCACCATTGATGATATGATCGACTATCAGCATTATCGAACCTCCCCAAAGCATCTTTTCCAAAGCCGGAAGCTGATGCTTGAAAGGAGATGAATCAGGACTGGCGATGGACTTTTCATTCTTTTTACGATAGACACTCGTTGCTATTGCTTGGACGAGAGGAACAACAAAACAAGCCATATTTTTGATAATTAAATGTTTGGTACTTCAATTTCCTTTATTTCAACTTCATTGCCGCGGAGAAGGAATGTATTGACTCCATGGCAGCGGGGACAAGTCTTCCCATAACTCACAGTTTCATACTCATTACCGCAATCCTCGCAACGGGTAACCGCAGGAATCAGGTTGATCTTCAATTCGCATCCCTTCAGCATGGGCTCCTTGTCTGCAGCCCAGCGCCAGCAGTCGGTAAGGTATTCAGGGACTATGGTGGACACTTCACCGATGTTCATGACCACTCCGGAAACGTGTTCCACCTGATTGGCCTCGGCCGCCTCCTTGACATCACGGATGATGTAAAAGACTATCCCCAATTCGTGCATCCTACTTTTTCTTGAATGCTATCTTCCCTGCACGCTTGAGCATGTATGGAAGGATGCCGCTGAATTTATCCTCTGAGGTAACCATGTGGCTGGCCTCTGGATGAACCCTATGCAGATGTATTGCGTCGAAACCACATTTTGTCGTACAGACACCGCATCCAATGCACTTGTTCTCATCCACTACTGACGCTCCACAGCCAAGGCAGCGGGCAGTTTCCTTCCGGACCTGCTCTTCTGTGAGGGTGTTGTGATACTCAAGGAATGGATCCTTCCTGGGAGTCACCCCAGGATCCTGACGTGAGGAATTGTCATAGGACTCAACTACAATGTCTCCCTTGTCAAGCTCAATGAAATCCCGCCTGTTTCTACCGATGGTCATATGTCCATGCTGGACAAACCTGTGGAGAGATTCAGCTGCTTCCTTACCTGCAGCGATTGCATCTATGGCAAACTTGGGACCGGTAAAAACGTCACCTCCTACGAATATATCTTCTTCGGCAGTCTGGTAGGTGAGTTTGTCAGCTACAGGATAAACGCCACGGAAGAATTCCACCTTAGTGTCCTTGAGAAGGTCCTTAAGGACGACCGTCTGGCCTATTGCGAAAATCACCATGTCCGCATCAAGGGAAATGAGTTCATTCTCGTCGTATTTGGGAGCGAACCTATGATTCTCATCAAAGACGGATGTGCATTTCTTGAAGACTATCCCTTCAACCTTTCCAGCGCCAAGGACTTCCTTCGGACCCCACCCGGGATTCAACACGACTCCGTCTTCCCTGGCTTCCGTACGCTCTTCCAGAGATGCCGGCATAATATCCTCAGTTTCAAGAGAAAGCATCGTAACATCTGAAGCTCCGCTCCGCTTTGCGACACGGGCTGCATCGATTGCCACATTGCCACCACCGACTACCACTACTTTTCCGGAGACCTTCACCTTCCCGGTGTTAGCCTCATGAAGGAAGTCTATCGCCGTGGTTGTCCCCGGAAGCGTTTCTCCAGGAATCCCAGGCAGACGTCCACCCTGACAACCAATCGCAACATAAAAAGCCTTATAACCCTGTTCGCGCAGCTGTGGGATAGTCACATCCTTTCCTACCTCGACACCGGTCCGGATCTCGACCCCGATCTCCTTCATTATGTCGATTTCAGCTGATATGACATCTTTTTCAAGTTTATAGGAAGGAATACCGTACCGGAGCATTCCGCCGGGTTCTTCATTCTTCTCAAACACAGTCGGGAGATAACCCATGGTGGCAAGATAGTTGGCGCAGCTGAGACCGGCAGGGCCGCCACCGATGATGGCAATCTTCTCCTCCCAGCGGTCCTGTACATTGGAGACAATGTTGACCTCAGGGATGAACCTTGTCTCAGCCTTCATATCCTGCTCGGCAATGAACTTTTTTACTGCATCTATCGCTATTGGCTGGTCTATGGTTCCCCTTGTACAGGCGTCTTCACAACGACGGTTACAGATACGGCCGCAAACCGCTGGGAAAGGATTCTCCCGCTTGATCAGTTCAAGGGCCTCCCTATACTTGCCTTCCGCAGCTTTCTTCAAATAGCCCTGAACGGCTATATGCGCAGGACAGGCTGTCTTACACGGAGATGTTCCTGTCTCATAACAGTTTATCCTGTTACGATCGCGGTAATCCTCGGTCCATTTGTGCTCTCCCCACATGGATGCATCAGGTAACTCGTGCTTGGGATACTCGACAGGGCCATTCTTGGTACACAGTTTCTGGCCTAGTTTTACGGCTCCTGCCGGACAGTATTCCACACACCTTCCGCAGGCTACGCAATTCTTAGGATCCACCTCGGCTACATAGGCGCTTCTGGACAGGTTCGGGGTGTTGAACAGCTGTGATGTTCGGAGAGCATTGCAGATCTTGACATTGCAATTACAGATCGCGAATATCTTCCCTTCTCCGTCAATGTTTGTGATCTGATGGACAAAACCATGATCCTCCGCCTTCTTCAAGATGGCCATGGCTTCGTCGTAGGTGATATCGTGACCTCGTCCTGTCTCACGGAGATAGTCAGCCATGTCACCTACCCCGATGCACCAGTCTCGGTAGTCGTCTGCACAGCCCTCATCCAATTTCTTGCGGCCATAACGGCAGGAACATATTCCCACCCCGATATGACCCTCATATTTCTTGAGCCAATAGGAAATGTGCTCAATGTCAATCGATTGGTTCTCCATAGATATAGCCTTCTCAACAGGAATGACATGCATTCCTATTCCTGAACCTCCCATGGGAACCATAGGGGTAACCTTTTCCAGAGGAAGGAAAGTCATCCGCTCGAAGAACATGGCGAGTTCCGGGTGCTTGTCCATGAGTTCGGTGTTCATGTTCGTGTACTCGGCAGAACCGGGAACGAACATCGGAACCCAATAGACCCTGTCCTCCCTGTTGTAGGTGGTGCCTGGAATGGGACCGTCCTTGGTGTACCTGTCACCATAATCGTATTCCAGCATTCCGAAGAAAGCCAGCTTGTCCAGGAGGTCATCCAATGAATTGTCATCCGGAGTATAGTGTTTCCGGTTATTCATCTCATGGAGCTGGGAATATGTGTGGTGCTTCCTTACCTTGAAAAAGTTCCCCGGGAGCATGTCCAGCAGAAGATCCAGGGACGCCTCGCGGGTTACCGGGTCCATCTCATCTTCGAAAATACAGGCAAGGCCCCAGTACTCGGGAGCATCAGTCGTCATCTTGATCTTTCCCGGAATACGGTCAGTGACATGACGTACGAATTTCAGCAGTTTGGGATTGGGGTTCTTGTCGCCCATGTGCTTCGGGACGAACTTCTTCGACATTTCAGGCATAAGTATGTGGTGTTATTCTTGTTTCCAGATGTTCACTTCTTCCAGGAGCCAGCCGGCAAAGGCATCAATCCCCTCTCCCGTCTTTGCGCAGACAGGAATGACACGTGCCTTCGGATTACGCATGTGAATATATTCCTGGCACTTGTCCAGGTCGAAATCGAAATACGGAAGGACGTCGGTCTTATTGATCACGACCACGTCGCACACAGAGAACATCAAAGGATATTTCAGAGGTTTGTCATCTCCCTCCGGGACAGACAGTATCATCGCATTGCAAACACTGCCTGTGTCGAATTCAGCCGGACAGACCAGATTCCCGACATTCTCAAGGACCACCAGGTCGACATCAGTCAGATCCAAGCCTTCAAGCCCCTGCCTTGTCATCTCGGCATCGAGATGGCACATTCCGCCGGTGTGAAGCTGGATTGACTGGATTCCGGTTGCTTCCTTGATTTTAATGGCATCGACGTCGCTGTCGATGTCAGCCTCCATGACCGCAATGCGTAGTTTGTCCTTAAGAAGATTAATCGTCCGGATCAAGGTGGTCGTCTTCCCGCTTCCCGGAGAAGACATCAGATTCAGCAGGAACACTCCCCTGTCTTTCAAATCCTTCCTAAGCTCGTCCGCATCTTTTTCATTCTCGGCGAAAACGCTTTTCTTGATCTCGATTACCCTGACTTTATCCATAATTGAAACAATTTAATAATAATTCAGCAAAATGCCAAATTATACGTTTCAACCATTATTCAAGGTCCAGGACGTAAACTCCCCTTGCAGGAATGCTGACCGGAGCCGTCAGATTGACGACCTGGCCTGTGACGGCATCTTTTCCTTTCGTGTAATCCTTGATAACCTCCTTGAACCTTCCCATGTTCACCTGTTTCTCCTCGTCGGAGCCATTCAGCATCACGAGAACGGTGTTCCTGCCGTCAGTACGGGCATAGACATAACACTTCGTCTGGTTGTCAGGGGTGTAATGGATGAGTTTCCCCTCTGTCACAGGCTTGGAGGTCCTGCGCCAATTGAGAAGTTTGCTGGCAAAGTCCCAGCACTCATTCTGGAAAGCATCTCGACCTTCCTTGGTAAAAGCGTTTGCGGCATCCTCTTTCCAGCCTCCGGGGAAATCGGCACGCAAGGCAGCACGTCCTGCCATCGCTATTTCCGTTCCATAATAAATCTGCGGTATGCCGCGGGTAGTCAGCAGGAAGGCAAGTCCCTGCTTGAGTTTCCATGCGGGATCCCCGGGATCCATGAACCTTTCGATATCATGATTGTCCAGGAATGTAAGGACATGGTTCGGATCCGGGAAAAGAAAATCCTGGGTGATGACTTCATACATCTTGAAGAGGCCGGCCTCGGAACCCTCGCTTGTGTTGCTCTCTTTCTTGATCTCCCTCTTGGTAGTAAAGGTCAGGTCGAAATCCATTACAGTCTTGAGGTGGGAATCATGGTGGTTGACTGCAGACCCGCGCTGCCACCAGCCAGCCGCAGAATTGCGGGGATACCATCCTTCACCGACTATGTTGAAGTCAGGATATTCCGCCTCGATCTCATCGCACCAACGGACCATGAAATCATAGTCGGCATAGGGATATGTGTCCATCCGCACACCGTCAATCCTGGCATATTCAATCCACCAGATGCTGTTCTGGATAAGGTAGGTGGCAAGATGGGGGTTCCGCTGGTTAAGATCAGGCATACCCCCGGAGAACCAACCGTCAAGAAGGATATCCTTCTCAGACTGGGGGGCATGCGGATCCATCAGGACCCATTTATAATGAGTAGTCGTAGTTAGTCCCTCATTAAATCTTCCGCGCTGGAATCCACCGGGCTGTCCCTGTCCTTGACCCTGCCGTGGCTGTTGAGGCTGGGTCGCCGCCTGCTTCTGCCGCTCGGACAGTTTCTTTGCAAAGTCGTTCTGGTTGAACCAGCTGTCGTCAGGGATGTCTTCTATCCACCAGT
>CAMHFA010000040.1 GCA_946184255.1 uncultured Bacteroidales bacterium | reverse complement strand
GGAGAACACAGGAGGAGTGTTGAACATCGAAAGCTTGTCGATGTGGGTGCGGTAGTCGAGCATTGTAGGGATGTACCTGCTGACCCTTCCGAGGGAATCCTTCTTGATGATTGCGAAGATGACTCCGGCAGGACCGACGTTCTTCTGTGCACCACCATAGATGAGGTCATATTTGCTCACATCTACGGGACGGCTCATGATGTCGGAGCTCATGTCAGCGATGAGCGGAACGGGGCAGTCGATATCTTCCTTGATCTCGGTTCCGTAGATGGTGTTGTTGGTGGTAATGTGGAAGTAATCAATGTCGGTAGGGATCTCGTAGCCCTTGGGAATATAGGAATAGTTCTTGTCAGCTGAGCTGGCCAGGGCGTAGGCCTCTCCGATGCCCTTTGCCTCCTTGAGAGCCTTCTTGGCCCAGACACCGGTCTCGAGATAGGCAGCTTTCTTCTCAAGGTAGTTCATTGCGACATAGAGGAACTGAAGGGAAGCACCGCCACCAAGGAAAACAACCTCATGGGTGTCGGGAATGTTAAGGAGTTCCCTCCAGAGAGCACGGCACTCGTCCATTGTCTCGTCCCACTCCTTAGTACGGTGGGAGATGCTGAGTACGGAGACTCCGGTGCCCTTGAAATCCTTGAGGGCCTCGATGGCATTGTCAATGGCCACCTGCGGGAGCAGGCAAGGGCCGGCATTGAATACGTGAACCTTTTTCATTTCGAATATTTTAATTTTTAACTGATTTATTTGGAATGATTCCGAATTAAAACTGGTTGGGCAGCAAAGTTACTTAAATTAAAAGTAATAAACTAATTTAATCCGGTTTATCTGTAACCAAGCAGATAGGAGATTATCGCCATCCTGACATACATTCCTCCACCGGCCTGCTGGAAGTAATAGGCATAGGGTGTGGAATCCACATCTTCGGCTATCTCACCGACCCTGGGAAGCGGATGCATGACCTTCATTCCGGGCCTTACCCCACCCAGCATTGATGCCGTGAGCCTGTAAACATCCTTGACTTTATTATATTCATCCATATCCGGGAACCTCTCCTGCTGGACGCGGGTCATGTAGAGGATATCGCACTCATTAAGACCTTCCTCGATCCTGGAAACCTGCCTGTAAGGGATGGCGTCCTTGTCCAGCATCTCGAGATACTTCTTCGGCATGGTGAGTTCGTCGGGAGAGGTGAAGGTGAAACGTGGATTGAAATGCCGGAGGGCATCTACCAGCGAATGCACTGCACGGCCGTACTTCAGGTCTCCAACCATATTCACGTCAAGTCCTTCGAGCCTGCCCTGCGTCTTCTGGATGGCATAGAGGTCCAGGATTGTCTGCGTAGGGTGCTGGTTGGCACCGTCTCCGGCGTTTATCACCGGAACGGAAGCCACCGATGCAGCGATGTCGGCAGCGCCAGCCATCGGATGGCGCATGACTATCATGTCCACATAGTTGGAAACGATCTTGATAGTGTCCTCAAGGGTCTCTCCCTTGGACTGGCTCGTGTTCCGGTTGTCAGGGAAACCAATAACCCTGGCACCGAGGCGGTTGACCGCAGTCTCGAAAGAAAGGCGGGTCCTGGTGGACGGTTCGAAGAAGAGACAGGCAACTACTTTCCCGGCAAGGAAATTCTGTTCGCGGTTAGCTTCGAACTCTTTTGCGACCTCGAGGATGTGGAGTATCTCATCCTTTGTGAAGTCCTGGATTGAAATCAAACTTTTGGGCATGACAATATATTTATTTTAAATTAATTCCGTAATGCATCCTTCAATTCCGGAAAGCCTTTGGAGGAAGTCCTGCTCCGAGGAAAGGCGGACCCAGGCCTTAAGGGAACATTCAGCTCCAAAATCCTGGTCCTTCTGGCGCAGGTCCATGTCCTTGAGGACTTTCATCACCCGGTTCATCTCAGCATATCCAAAGCTGATCCGGTGCCAGTTGCCAGCCACCTTCTCGACAGTTCCGGCATTGTCAAGGGCCTGGGCGGTAGAGGTCTTGTAAGCCCTTATGAGTCCTGGAATACCAAGCTTTATACCCCCGAAATAGCGGACTACCACAACGAGGGTGTCACTCAGCTGCCTGGAATCTATCTGGCCGAGGATCGGCCTCCCCGCGGAAGAAGATGGCTCCCCGTCATCATTGGCCCTGAAACGGTCACCGAGGTAGCCCAACCGATAGGCATAACAATGGTGACGGGCATCGTGGTATTTCTTTTTCAAATCACTTACGATGTCCTTCACTTCTTCCTCTGTCTCAACTGGATATGCGAACGAAATGAAACGACTGCCATTATCCTTGAACAAACCTTCCGCAGGGCGGGGGATGCTCTTGTAGGAGTCTTGGATAATGTTTTCCGATGCGTTCATTCTCAATCTACTAAATTAGCGTTTTTCACATAATTTTGCAACGCAGCGGGATTTTTTGTACTTTTGAATAACTTTTGAGTCATATGGTTTATCAATTCAGAGTAACACTGGCCGGAATCAAGGGATTCTTCAGGGTTTACCACATGGATCCAAGCTGCACGCTCTACTCCTTCCACAAGCAGATGCGCGCCGACATGGAACTGCCCCAGGACCAGCTTATAATGTTCAAGGCCCTCGGCAACGACGGGGGTGTCATTGCCCGCTACGGCCTTTTCGATCTCGGATCCGGCACCGTGGACATGGTCACTGTGGACCAGACCGTGAAGGCAGGAGTAGCTTCGTTCGTCTATTTCTACGATGTTCCAAACAGGAAGAGCGTGATAGTGACCTTCGAGGGAATGGATGAAGGGACCATTAATGCTCCAGTCATCGTAGAGTCCAAGGGCCCCAATCCCATTGAATTCGAGAACGGCTATGTGGCCTTCGAAGACCTTCCTGACTCCCAGCGCCATCTCCCGGGCCAGAAGCCAGACTGGGGAGCGATGGTTGCCGGTGTCGCATCTTCCGACGATGTCAGCCTGGACGATGACGATTCCGATGATGAAGAGGAAGACGATGATGAGGACGGAAAGGAAGTCTTTGACGGAACGGAAGACCTGAACTTTTAGGCCATGAAGCGCCGGCTCGTCATAATCCTTGGGCCGACCGCCGTAGGAAAGACCGACTTCAGCATCGGAAAGGCCATTGAATATGGTTCCCCGGTGATTTCCTGCGATTCGAGACAGATCTACAGAGACATGACGATAGGGACAGCCGTCCCGGATGCTTCACAGCTAGCCGCCGTGAAGCATTATTTCATCCAGACGGTTCCGGTGACGGAAGCATACACCGCAGGCGACTATGAGCGCGATGCCATAGCTCTTGTCAGGAATCTGTTCAACGAAGGTCATGAAACCCTTGTAATGACGGGAGGCTCCATGTTCTACATCGACGCTGTCTGCAACGGTCTTGACGACCTGCCTGACGGGGACCCAGCCGTACGTGCCGGACTCTGGGACAGGCTTGAAGCCGAAGGTATCGATCGCCTTTCCGAAGAACTCAGGCAAAGGGACCCTGAAACATATTCAGAAATCGACATAAAGAACAGCCAGCGGGTGATAAGGGCCTTGGAGGTGAGCATCGTTTCAGGCCGCCCCCTGTCATCCTTCAAGACGAGGACCCGCAAGGCCAGGGATTTCGAGATAGAGAAGATCGGACTGACCAGACCACGGGAGGATCTGTACTCCCGCATCGACCGGAGGGTCCTTTCAATGATGGAAGCGGGCCTCGAAGATGAAGTCCGCTCCCTTAGTCCTTTCCGGAACTGCCAGGCACTCCAGACAGTGGGGTACAAGGAGATGTTTGAATATCTTGACGGCAGGATTCCCTTAGAAGAGGCAGTCCGCCTCATACAACGGAATACCCGCCACTATGCCAAAAGGCAACTTACCTGGTGGCGCCGCGACCCAGCTATCAACTGGATCAACCTCTAGGTATTCTGTAATAACCAGGTATTCTGTAATAAGAAGTATCACTTCCTGAACCACTGCCACCCTCGGCACGTTAAGGAAGTGATACTTCTTATTACCAGTTTCCTAGAATGGAAGGTCGTTGGAGTCGTCTTCGGCGGGCATATCGTCCAGCGAGGGCGGAGGTGCCTGCTGGGTCAGCTGAGGCTGAGGGGACTGCACAGGTTGCTGGGAAGGCTGCCCGGCCGGCGAGATACGCCAGACACGGACATCGTTGTACCACCTTCCGTTGAATTCCCTGGCCCTGAGGTTGAAGGAGACCTTAACCTCATCACCGGCCTGGAACCTGTCCAACTCCGCAACCCTTTCATTACCGAAAGAAGTGAAGCAGACCTCGGAAGTGTAACTGCCGTCCTGGAACTCGAGGATGAAGTCCTGCTTCATCCACGGTCCCCTGGCACTCTGGCCGCTTTGCTTGGCGAATTTCTGGGAAATCCTGCCTTCCAGTTCAAGAGCTGCCATTCCGGTACTACTCTGCAGGAGCCACGTAATGCTTCACGGAATCCAGCTGGATGTCGAACACCAGCGGAGTGTTGGGCTCAATGGCGTTGGCGCCACGCTCGCCGTAACCAAGCTCGGCGGGAACATAAAGGGTAGCCTTGCCACCTTCTCCAAGAAGCTGAAGACCCTCGGTCCATCCGGGGATGACCCTGTTGAGCATCAGCATCACTGAAGGCTGGTCCTCGGCAACTTCCTCGATGACGGAACCATCCTTGAGGGAAAGCTTGTAGTGGACATAGACGGTGTCCTGCTCGCTGGGCTTATTGTCATTACCGGCTTCCTTGATAAGGTAAGCAAGTCCGGTGGGAGAAGTCTGGACACCAGCCTTCTTCTTGACCTCGTCGAAGAATTTGGTCTGGGCCTCCCTGTTAACGGCGGCAGTGTAGGCATTCCTCTTCTCAATGAATTCGCTAACGATGCGGTTCATCTCTTCAGGGTTGATCTTGAACTGCTTTACGAACTCAGGATTGTTCTGGTTGCCCTTGGCATTCACGAAATCGTTGATACCCTTCTTCAATTCGTTGAAGTTGAGTTCACCCAGGTTGTAACCCTTGATCATGGAGCCAAAGTTGATACCCATGAGGTAACTTACGGTATCTATCTCAGCCTTTGAAGGAAGAAGTCCTTTTGCAGAAATGACATTTTCAGCGACAGGTGCTACACCCGTGCTGTCGGCACCGGCGGCATCGCCTGCCGGCTTCTTTGTGTTGCAAGCCACTGCCAGAACAAGCATGGCGGTTGCAGCAAACAGATTGATTGTCTTCATAACTATAGAGTATTATTTGTTTTTCCAGCCCGCAAATATCGCAAAAAATATTCATATTGAGATTATTTAGTTTGCTAATCTGGATTTTTCTCCCTAAATTTAATGATAAATAAAGACCACATATGGAGATCGATTCCACCGTCCTCAATTCCAAGCTGAAAGAATTCTTCGGATTTGATGCTTTCAAGGGTGACCAGGAAGCCATTATCCGGAACCTTCTGGATGGGAAAGACACCTTCGTGTTGATGCCAACGGGAGGTGGAAAGTCGCTGTGCTTCCAACTTCCGGCTCTGGTAATGCCAGGCACCGCCATAGTGATCTCTCCCCTGATCGCCCTGATGAAAAACCAGGTTGATGTGATCCGGGGATTCGTCGAAGAGCAGAACGGCATAGCCCATTTCCTCAATTCATCCCTGGGGAAGGCCCAGATCCAGGAGGTTAGAAAGGATGTCCTTTCAGGAGTTACAAAACTCCTCTATGTTGCTCCTGAGTCTCTCACCAAAGAGGAGAACGTGGATCTGCTCAAGGAAGTCAACATCTCGTTCTATGCGATTGACGAAGCCCATTGTATCTCCGAGTGGGGCCACGATTTCCGACCTGAATACAGGCGGATCAGGAACATGATACAAAGCATCGGCAGGGCTCCTGTGATAGCCCTTACCGCTACTGCGACCCCGAAGGTTCAGAACGATATCCAGAAGAATCTCGGAATAATGGATGCCACCGTCTTCAAGTCTTCATTCAACAGGCCCAACCTGTACTACGAAGTGAGGGACAAGGTGGAACCGGAGAAAGACATCATCCGCTATATCAAGCAGCATCCAGGCAAGTCCGGAATAGTTTACTGCCTCAGCAGGAAGAGGGTTGAGGAGATGGCCAACCTGCTTTGCATCAACGGTATCAAGGCACTTCCCTACCATGCCGGACTGGACGCCAAGACAAGGGCGGAGAACCAGGACCGCTTCCTGATGGAAGATGTGGACGTGATTGTCGCCACGATCGCTTTCGGTATGGGGATAGACAAGCCAGACGTGAGGTTTGTCATCCATTACGATATTCCAAAGAGTATAGAAGGCTACTATCAGGAGACAGGACGCGCCGGAAGGGACGGAGAGGGAGCCGACTGCATCACTTACTACAGCTACAAGGACATCCAGAAGCTGGAGAAGTTTATGCAGGGCAAGCCGGTCTCGGAGCAAGAGATTGGCAGACAGCTGCTTATGGAGACAGTGGCATACGCCGAGTCTAACCAGTGCCGCCGCAAAATGCTGCTGAACTATTTCGGTGAGGACTATCCCAAAGACAACTGCGGGGTTTGCGACAACTGCGTCCACCCGAGGCCCACTTTCGACGGAAGGAAGGAGATGTGCCTGGCCATCAGGCTGATAAAGTCCCTGCCCGAGCATTTCAAGATCGAGCATCTGGCGATGGTCCTCTCAGGCAAGACCAACGCTATGGTGAAATCATATCAGCACGACACCCTGCCTCTTTTCGGAGAGGGCAAGGATCACAACGACCGCTTCTGGAGCGCGGTCATCCATCAGGGACTCCTGCTGCACTTGCTTGAGAAGGAGATAGAGTCCTATGGCCGGATCTATGTGACGGAGAAGGGCGAGGAGTTTTACGCCAATCCCTATGAGATCAGGCTTGTCGAGGACAGGGTTTTCGTCGGGAAGGACAATGACGATGACGATGAGGACGCCGCCTCCGACAAGGCCGCTATGAAAGGCGGCGGGGGCGACCCGGTGCTGCTCTCGATGCTGAAAAACCTTCGCAAAGACCTTTCAAAGAAGCTCGGTCTCCAACCTTGGATCATCTTTGGGGATCCGGCTTTGGAGGATATGTCCATCCTCTACCCTATCACTTTCAACGAGTTACATAGCTGCCAGGGAGTCGGTGAAGGAAAGGCCCGCAAATACGGCAAAGACTTCATCGATCTCATCAAAGCCTATGTCGAGGAAAATGACATATCCCGACCGGCGGAGTTTGTTGTCAAGTCCGCCCCGACAAGGTCGACTGACAAGATATTCATAATCCAGAGCATCGACCGCAAACTCTCCTTGGAGGATATCGCCGACGCCAGGGGAATGGAGATGGAGAAGCTTATAGATGACATCGAGGGAATAGTCTCAACGGGCACCAAGCTGGACCTCAACTACTACATCAACCAGGTGGTGGATGAAGACATTGTCGATGAGATTTTCGATTATTTCAAGAACGAGGCGACCTCCGATTCGGTCGAGGAGGCGAAACGTGTGCTCGGGCCGGACTACGACGACCTGGAGATACGGCTTGTGCGGCTGAAATTCCTCTGCGAGGTGGCTTCCTAAATGGTCACCATCTTCAGGCGACGGGCCTCGAAATGACCCAGGCGCCGGAATCCGAACATCTTGATATACTGTGCGAAATAGTCGAACTTGGCTCCGACCTGCTCCGCTTTGTGCGAGTCAGACCCGAGACAGATTATCTCTCCCCCGAGCTCCATATACCTTATCAATATGTCCCTGTCAAGCTGCGGGGTACGGAGCCCGTACTGTCTATAGGTCTTAGTGTTCACTTCAAGGCCTTTCCCATTCTCTATCAAGTACTTCAGGATCTCGTCAATCAAACCTGGGAAATCCCTGTAAAGGATGCTCTCCTTCGGATAGGGGGCATAACGGACAATGTAGTCGAAATGTCCCATTATATCGAAATCCTCAAGCCTCTTCATCTCCCGCAGGAG
Source organism: uncultured Bacteroidales bacterium (assembly GCA_946184255.1). Taxonomy (GTDB): domain Bacteria; phylum Bacteroidota; class Bacteroidia; order Bacteroidales; family UBA932; genus Cryptobacteroides. Next base: position 11 of record CAMHFA010000040.1, on the reverse strand, counting down.
GGTCTCGAGAT
>CAMHFA010000039.1 GCA_946184255.1 uncultured Bacteroidales bacterium | reverse complement strand
CACGTCCGGGGCCCAGGGTCCTGGCCTGCCAACCCCTCATGCTGTTTGCTCCGCCACTATAGAACTGCTTTTCAAAAGGCATTGTTACGGAATTGCCATAGGCATGTCCGATTCCTCCCAAGACTCTCAAGGCGATAGCCCTGTTTCCGTTCTTGCCCAAAACCGCCGTTTTCCCATAAGTCACTTCGGAGCGTAGGTACTGTGAATATGGTGTCCCCCATATCATCCTCGAGCCATACTGGTCCCGCTTCATCGATTTGTTGAACAGGCTGAGCACATTGCCTGAAGCGTCCAGTTGGAAACGGACATACTGGTAGGAAACCCTTGGGATGAGGTCAGGACAAGATGTGTAGTAGAGCATGACACTCGATCCAAGGTCGAAGTGGTTCTGGTAAGCATCCCTCATGAAAGGATTTCCGGCCAAGGTGTTGTAAAAAGCCGGATCAAGGTGGTCCAAACGGACTATCTTAGCCTGAACCGGGAAGAACTGATACGAGAACCTGTTCCTTGAGAATGAACCTGTGTAGCCGAAGGACGTGGAAATCATGTTCCTGGTGTACTCCGGTCGGTTCTGATAGGTAAAGGATGCACTGACTTCGGTCCTCGGGATATTCGGCCCAGTGAAAAGGGTGTTCGGCAGTCCCAGGGTCTTCGGAAAACTGATGTTTCCGGAAACACCGAACTCTTCGGAACGAACCCTCCTGTCGCTGGACTTGAACTGGAAGTTGCCAAGGAAGCTCAGGTTCAGCCACTGACCGCCATGGAATATGTTTTTATGGAAATAACTGAGCTGCGGAGAGACTCCCACGAGTCCGTTGGAATTGGTTGACCCTTCCAGGTTGACTTTGAATCCCTGCATCCTGGAACGTGTGAGCGAGATGTCGCAGTCAACGATGTCCAACGAGTCCCTGGGGTTCAGCGATACATTGACACTATTGAATAATTTCAGGGCTGAAAGCCTTGAATACGTTGTGTTTACCTCTTCCTCATCATAAATCTCCCCGGGGACGATAGTGTTCATGTTCCTGAGAACCCTCCTGTTGAAGACCAGGTCCCTGTCCCACGTCATGTCCACGTGGCCGAAAGTATATTTATGGAAAGGACGGGCATTGTCCGGTGACTGGTTGCGGGTGTACTCCTTGATCATCATGAGGAGGTTTGCTGTGTCCCTGCGTTCGAGAGTGTCGGCTTCGAAGGAATAGTAGTTCTTAGTGAAACCGAACCATCCGTTCCTGCGCATCCAGGCCGCTGAGCGTTCAGTTTCCTGCTCAAGTACAGATTCAGAGAGATAATCTCCCTTCTTGAAAGAGAGGTTTGCAGTGTCCGCGAAGAAATCCTTGCTGAACTCCCCTTCAGGGATGGAAAAGGTAATTTCGTCAATCTTGTATCGCTTTCCTAATGTGACATTGTACGTGACATCCACGTTCCTTCGATTGACCTTGACATCGCTGTCAACCTGGGAATTGTAATAACCGAGATATTCGAGATGCCTCTTGATATTCTCTATCGATGCTTCCACTTGGGAAGGGTTGTAAACTACCGGAGCCTCCCCTATCTTCCTGAAGAGGTTGCTCGCAAAGCCATCTGAGTTTTTCCCTGACCAGTTGTATATGTTTAGGAAGGGGTTCCAGCCGAAGAGTATATAGGAGTTGGACTTCTGCTGGATGTATTTTTCTATCTCTTTGGGGTTGAATTTCTTGTCATTGGTGACCTCGACGCTGTTCTTTGCCAGGCGGTACTGGCCGTCCTCAAGAACGCGGGTCGTGCTGCACGAACAGACCAACGCAAAGGCGATGACCAGAATGGGAAATATGGCAGAGGACGTTTTTGACACCATGATTCTACAAAAATAGAAAGAATATTAATATATTTGTTCATCATAGGAAGACACTTTTATGAGCTTACCAGTTTCCGGCAACGAAATACGTTTCGTCAAATCCCTTGAAAGAAAAAAGGCCAGGGATGAGAATGGCGTGTTTGTCGTGGAGGGTGCCAAACTTGTGGAGGAAGCTCTCCGATCCTCCTTCGAAGTGGTAAGGCACTACCGTATTGAAGACATCGGGACAGGCGTCATGGAGAGGATGACCCTTCTGAACTCCCCTTCCCCTGCCCTGGCAATCGTCCGCAAGCCCAAAGACCTGGAAATCAATGATCTGAAATTGTCTTCCCTTCCGGAAAAAGGTCTCTTCCTGGCCCTGGACGGAATAAGGGATCCCGGTAATCTGGGCACCATCCTGAGGATTGCTGACTGGTTCGGTCTGGACGGGGTTTATGCATCTCCCGACACGGTCGATCTGTTCAATCCCAAGGTTGTGCAGGCGACTATGGGTGCGATATTCAGGGTAAAGTTCCACTATTGTGACATAGCCAAGCTTTGCCGATTCGTCACACTGTCCGGAGGATCCGCTTACGGGACCTTCCTTGACGGGGAGAGCATATATTCAAAGAAGCTTCTGACAGGAGAAGACACCAAGTCACTCATTGTCATAGGAAACGAGGCGAACGGAATTTCACCTGAGGTGGCGGCTACGGTTTCAGACAGGCTGTTCATCCCATCATATCCTGAAGATTCAAGGAGCTCAGAATCACTTAACGCAGCCATAGCTACTGCCATTACAGTGGCAGAATTCCGCAGACGCTCCATCTAAAACCATTATCATGATGAACGAAGAATCATTGATGCGGTCGAGAATCAGGAGGATCCTGATGATCTGCAGCAACTACGATGCTTTTACCCTCGAGGAGGACGGACGGATCGAAAGCCAGGTCACCAACGAGTACCGTGAACTGAACCTCAGCAATCCCCCGATGTTCATCTGGGCGAATTCATCTGCCGAGGCAAGACTGGTGATGGAAAAGGATTCGGAGATAGATATGGTCATGTGCATGTACAATGACCGTGACAAGGAAGTCTTCGAATTCGCCGCGGAGCTCAAAAGAAATGGGAGCGACGTCCCTTTCATCATGCTCATCCATTATTCTAAGGCTGTGAGGCAGAGACTGTTCGAATACGACCAGTCAGGGATTGATTTCGTTTTCAGCTGGCAGGGCAATGCAGATTTGATCCTCGCCATCGTCAAACTCATCGAGGATTCGGCGAATGCTGACAACGATGTCCTGGGAGTTGGAGTCAGGGTCATCCTTCTGGCAGAAGACTCGGTGCGCTACTATTCAACATATCTTCCAGAGCTTTACAAATTACTCCTTACCCAGAGCCGGGAGTTCCTTACCGAGTTCCTAAACGAGGGACAAAGGAAGTACAGGAAACGCTCCAGGCCGAAGATTCTCCTCGCTACATGCTATGACGATGCTCTGGCCTATTTCGAAAAATACAAGGAGAACCTGATGGGAGTCATCTCCGATGTTGGAATGGTGATTCACAAGGGAGACAACAACAAAAGCGAAAAGCTCGATGCCGGACTTGACCTTGTCCGTAAAATCCGGGAATATGATCCTCTGATGCCGGTGCTGCTCCAGTCTTCCCAGGGGAGCATTGCGAAGGTGGCTGACGAAATGGGAGTCGGTTTCCTCAAGAAATTCTCAAGGACACTGTTCATGCAGCTCAGCGACTACATGAAGGAGGAATTCGGCTTCGGCGACTTTGTCTTCAAGGATTCATCCGGAACTGAATATGGACGGGCAGCCAGTCTTTCACAGCTTGAGAAGATCGTCGGGGATGTGCCGGACAAGGTGCTGGTGAGCAATACATCCCGCAATATGTTCTCGAAATGGTTTTACGCCCGAGGACTTTTCAACCTTGCTGATACTTTCAAGCAGGCACATCACACCGATGCCGGTGAATTCAGGAGTTTCCTGATGGAACAGATCAACCGTTACCATCAGATTATCGGGCAGGGAGTCATAGCAGAATTCCACAGGGATTCTTACCAGGATTATTTCTGGTTCTCCAGAATCGGTGAAGGTTCCCTCGGTGGCAAGGCCAGGGGTCTGGCATTCCTTAATCATCTGATTCAGAAATATACCTTGTCGGATAAGTATCCCGGTATGGAGATTACAATTCCCAGGAGCATTGTCATTGCCACGGACTGGTTCGACAGGTTCATCATGGAGAACGGACTGCAGTCTGTGATTGATTCGGAACTTTCTGACGATGAAATCCTTTCTGAATTCGTGGCATCAATCCTTCCGACAGAATTGCTGAAGGATCTGAAGGCATTCGTCGAAAAAGTCGACAGGCCGGTGGCAGTACGTTCCAGTTCCAAACTGGAAGACAGTAATTACCAGCCTTTTGCCGGGGTCTATTCAACCTACATGTGTCCTTTCGTAGAAAACAAGGACAGAATGCTCAGGGAACTGACGAAAGCGATAAAGAGCGTCTATGCCTCCACATATTTCGCAGGCAGCAGGGCTTACATCCAGGCAAGCGGTAACCTCCTTGGCGAAGAGAAGATGGCCGTTATAATACAGACCGTCTGCGGTTCAACCCATGGCGATGACTATTATCCGATGCTTTCAGGAGTAGCCAGATCGATGAACGCCTATCCCATAGGCTCGGAAAAGGCAGAAGACGGTGTGCTTAACGTTGCATTCGGTCTTGGAAAGACAGTCGTAGAAGGAGGCAGGACTCTGAGGGTGGACCCCAAACAGCCAAGGAAGATCCTCCAGTTGTCTTCCCCTAAGCTGGCAATGAGGGATACTCAAAATGAGATGTACGTACTCGATTCAAGGCCGGGATCTTTCAAGATATCCCGTAATGACGGCATCAACCTCCGCAGGATATCCATAACAGAGGCACTTGAGAACTATGATCATCCCGAATTGGTAGCTTCCACTTACATCGCCCAGGACGACAGGATGCAGACAGGTGTGAACAGCCGTGGTCCAAGGGTTATCTCTTTTGACGGAATATTCCAGTACGACCGCTTCCCTATGGCGAAGGCCATGTCAGAGATAATGGAGATCTGCCGCTCCGAACTTATGGGAGAGGCCGAACTTGAGTTCGCCCTTGACCTTGTCAAAGGCAGCAACGGGAAGGAAGCTGTTTTGGAACTGCTCCAGGTCCGTCCTGTCTCATCTGGACCTGAACTGAAGACATCCTCCATCTCCGAAGCATCCGAGATGATCGGAACTCCAATTATCAGGAGCGACAGTGCCCTCGGAAGCGGATGGTTCGGCGAATCAGGTTATTTGGTCATGATACCTCCTCACTCATTTGACAAGATGAAGACTGAGTTGATGGCAGGTGAGGTTTCCCGCATTAATTCTGAAATGACGGCCGAAGGAAAGACCTATTTCCTGGTGGGGCCGGGCAGATGGGGTTCGTCGATTCCAACCCTCGGCGTACCAGTCTCATGGACAGACATTTCTGCAGCGAGGATGGTAGTTGAATATGGCATGGAAGGTTTCAGGATTGAACCTAGCCAGGGGACTCATTTCTTTCAGAATATCACCTCTCTCGGTGTCGGTTATCTTTCGGTTGATCAGTACGCAGGTTCCGGAATGATAGATTTCGATACAATAGAGTCAAAAGAATGTGTCTGGTCAGGAGAATTCGTCAAAGTGTACAGGATAGACGGTCTTTCAGGGTTCATCGACAGGAACAAGGGCCAGGCTATAATCGGATTCTGATATGGGGAAGATGACAGTTTACCAAATGCTTCCAAGGCTTTGGGGGAAATTCGGTAGCATCGACGATGACACACTCTCCTTCCTCAAAGGGAAATTGGGAATCACCCATGTCTGGTACACCGGGATTATCAGGCATGCTACCACGGCATCTTTCGATGGTTGTCCTCCCTCCCAACCAGAAGTTGTAAAGGGAGCCGCGGGTTCTCCCTACGCCATTACTGATTACTATGATGTTAATCCTTATCTTGCCGATAACCCGCGAGATAGAATGAGTGAGTTCGAGTCTTTATTGAGGAGAACGCATTCACTCGGTATTAAGGCCCTTATCGACTTCGTGCCCAATCATGTCTCACGGGATTATGGAAAGGTTGGAATGGTGAGCGTTTCACCTGAATCATGTTCCCTTGGCCCCCTGGGATGTGCAGATGATCCTTCCCTTCACTGGAAGCCCGACAATGACTTTTTCTATTACCCAGGCCAGCATCTTGTGCTTCCCTCTCCCGGAGGGTACTATGAAAATCCCGCAAAGGCCTCCGGAAACTGTTTCTCCCCTATCCCAGGACGGAACGATTGGTATGAGACTGTCCGGCTAAACTACTGTGATTTCCACACTCCCACCTGGGACAGGATGTACGAGATAGTCCGTTTCTGGTGCCTGAAAGGGGTTGACGGTTTCCGTTGTGACATGGTCGAGATGGTTCCATGGCAATTCATGAAATGGCTTATCGAAAAGGTCAAGAAAGAGTTCCCGGAAGTCATATTCATTGCCGAAGTCTATAAAAAGGATCTTTACCGTCATTACATCGAGAACGTTGGCTTTGATTTCCTTTACGACAAGTCTGGCCTTTATGACACTTTAAGATCGATAGTCGAGGGGCATGGAAGTGCCCGTGGACTCACATGGAACTGGCAGTTCCTTGGAAACCTTCAACCAAGGATGCTCAATTTCCTTGAGAATCATGACGAACAGCGCTTCGCTTCATCTTTCTTCGGGCGAGACGCATCCAGGACATCCGCTCCTCTTTGTGCCTCAATGCTTTTCAACACCGCGCCATTCATGATTTATTTCGGGGAGGAAATAGGAGAGAGAGGAATGGATGCTGAGGGCTTCAGCGGCCTTGACGGTAGGACGACCATTTTCGACTGGGGGAAGGTAGCATCACTTGAACGCCTGAAAGAATATGTTCACACTGGCAAAGGGCTGACAGAGAAAGAAATGCAGATTCTATCCATTTTTACGAAGGCTGCTTCCCTTGCCTCTTGCAGGGAGATTTCCGCCGGTCCTACTTTCGACCTGTGCTATTGTAATGAAACTTCTCCAGGTTTCGACCCTGACCGTCATTTCGCTTTCCTCAGAGGCTATGGGGACAAGGTGTTCCTCTTCGTATGCAATTTCTCTGAATCAGATGGTTCCATGGAGATTTCCATCCCGGATGCCGCAATAGGGTTCCTACGGATGAAAAAAACGGAGGCGTTCAGGGTGAACGTCTCCGTAAAAGCTAACGATTATTCAATCCTACCAGTTTAAGATCTTCTTGAAATCGTACTCCTCCGGATTCGGGACGTATGCCTTTGCAGCCTCGTAATCGGCGGGAGTGATATAATGGCAGATGTGTCCGTAGTAATTGCGGGCAATACCGCCATCGATGTCCACCCTGCGAGGAGGAATCTTGCCTTCATCATTCTGGAGATCCTTGAGGTAAAGGGGCTTCGGATTGCCGTTGACGTCAACGTAAACCATGCAACCGGTCTCTCCCTTGGTGTAAAGCTCGTAAACTCCCATTGCAAGTTCGGTGCAGTACGAAAGGTCGTACGCAACGGGATCCTGGCAACGGACATCGTAGCCGATCTCGACGGGACGGGTCTTTACCTTCATTCCAACCTTCTTGAATTCCTTCTCAAGGATGTCATTGAAAAGGACGGCCTTACTGATCTTTCCAAGTTCGGGATGTCCATGCTCGTCGTAGGTCATGTGGACTCCGGTAGCCTTAATGTCTTCTGCATCAAGGTCGTGGAAGACACCTTCAGCGACAACGACGGTTCCGTAAGGAATCCCCAGGAGTTTCCTCTTGAGGATGGCTGACAGGGTGAGCTTTATGATCTTGTCAACGGAGATTGAAGTCTTGTTGAACATCTCGGGGATGATTGTCATCGGACAGTGGGTCGCCTCTCCGATTCCGAGGGCAAGATGGCCTGCCGAACGTCCCATGGCTGATATAAGCAGCCAGTTGCCGGAAGTGCGGGCATCCTCATAGACAGTACGGGCGATGTGTGCTCCTTCGTCCTTTGCTGAATTGAAGCCGAAGGTAGGGGCATTAGCCGGAAGAGGAAGATCGTTGTCAATCGTCTTGGGGACGTGGATGTTGTGGATGGGATAGTGCTTGGCCTCAAGGAACTTGGCGATTCTGTTGGCTGTG
>CAMHFA010000038.1 GCA_946184255.1 uncultured Bacteroidales bacterium | reverse complement strand
CGCAAAGGCTTGCGGCACCACTGTTATCCTCGAACCCCTCAACCGCAAGGAAGCTTTCTACATGCGCCTTGTCGCTGACGCAGCCGCGATTGCACGCGACTCCAATAGCGATGGCGTGAAGGCCATGGGAGATTTCTGGCACATGCAGGAGGAAACCTGCGACTTCGGTGCTTTCATGTCAGCCGGAAAGCAATACCTCCAGCACGTACACATCGCCAGCCGCGGCAACCGTAAGATGCCCGGAGAGAACGGTGAGGTGGACAATTATGTGAATGGTTTCAAGGCTCTACAGCAGCTTGGCTACGACAAGTATGTCAGTTTCGAGTGCGGCTGCGGCGGAGACCGCGCCACCCTCGTTACCGCTGCCGTCAATCTCCTCCGCGCACAGTGGGAGGAGGCGAAGGCCTAGAAGTACTTGTTCAATTTAACGAGAGCTGTGCCCTGTCTGACTGACGGGGCACTTTTTTCATTAAAGAAGGGAGTCAGGGATGACATCCAGATGACTGACAGGCCGAAGCCGCCCACCTTCAGGCCAAGCTCCGTGGACAGTCCGAAGTCTTCGGTCCTCACAGTCCAGTCGGACGGCAGGGAGGTCTTGAACCTGTGGCCGTAGTATCCTCCGAAACCCAGGAAAGCAGTACCTGTACCTCCACCCTGGTATATCAACTGGACAGGGACGCGCAGCTCGCTTCCCTTGTACTTCAAGGATGATGAATATACTGCCGTCTCGTCGAGATACGGGGCTGATGCCTGCAGATACAAGGCATCCGCTTTGATGCCGAAATGGCTGAGATGTCCGAAATTCAGCTGAGCTGAAACACCTCCACCATAGGAAAAGCCTGTTTTCCCTTCAAAGGGCGCATCAGGGAAATTGAAATGGGAACTGCCGATGGCGGGGGACAGAGCAACCTCCAGTATCGGATGTCCGCTCCTGTGCTTGCGTGCCACCCTCCCTGACGCGGCGAAGCTTTCGTCAGAAGCCACTTCCATCGTCAGGTCGGTCAGGTAGTCGGTTACCTTGTCCAGACCATCATAGTCGATCAAGTCGGCATCATCCTCGGGTTTGTGATAAGGGGACTTGATTCCTGTGGATATCGCAAGGGTCGGGACCTGTCTCTTGGCAAAGCCCTCGGTGTCCGTGGCGGTCACAGGGGACCACTCGAAATTCTTGAGCTTTAAATTCAGTTTTTCCGTCTGCAGAACCCTGCGACTGTCCTTTATGGTCGCTACCCCCATAAGAGTAAGGCTGTTCGTGGCCTTATACCAGCCGACCATGTCGACACTCATCATCAGGCGGACATCCAATCCGTCCTCTCCAAGCATCCGGTCAGCCAGAGCATTGGAACCATAGAGGCCGAGTTCTTCTGCATCAAAGGCTGCGATGACCACTGTCCTCTTCAACTTGTCACGATTCGAACAAAGCGCCCTTGCGATTTCGATCACCGCCGCGGAACCGGAGGCGTTGTCGTCAGCTCCGTTGTAAATCTGTCCCTTCTTCACTCCAAGATGGTCGTAATGGGCACCGATGACTATGTACTGGTTTTTCAATTCAGGATCATTGCCTTCCAGGACGGCGACCACGTTCTTGTAGTCCTTCCCATTGGTATTGAACGGCATGTACCAATCGTCATAGAGGGGTTTGAGGCCCATGGATTCATATTCATTAACTATGTAAGCGGCAGCCTTGGCTGCATCCGGCGAGCCGGCCGCACGGCCGTTCAGTGAATCTGCGGCGAAATAATAGACATGTTCGGTCAGACGTTCCTTACGGGTCTGGGAAAACATTGTCGCACAGGTGGCGGCCAGAATGATACAAAAGACAAGTTTCTTCATAATCAGTCAATCATTGTTTTTGCAAGATGCGAAGATAAGCATATTTCATTGTATCTTTGCTTACAAAGAGAATTATATGATCGAACGACTTAAGGTTGCAACGATCGTTTTGATGGCCATGCTCACGGGTGGTGGTATGGCGAGGGCTCAGGATGCTGACACATTGAAGACAGGTTCAGAACGCCGGAGCAACCAGAACGTGATGCTGAACGCATCCTACGCATCTATTCCTAGGACAATCTCACTTGGCATACCGGAGTGGGGCACATACATCATGGACGACGGCCTTCCAGCTTCAATGTTCAAGGATTACTTCCCTGGATACCGGTCCTGGAGAAGCGGCCTCTCTACCGAATCGATGCAGCTGACCCGCCTGGACGAATCTGCAATACAGCTCGGCACAACGGGCTTTTTCCCGATGTCTGTCTCAAAAACCGGTGCTGAAAAGACCGAAGGAGAGGCTAAGTACACCGCCAACCAGTATGGCCGCCACGAGATTGAACTTCACACCGCATCGCCACTCGGAAACGGATGGGGAATAGACCTTAACGTGTACCAAAGTTTCGACCGCGGCTCCAACCATCTGGACTTCACAACTTACCAGGAGAGGATCCGGTTCTACAAAGCCGGAATATCCAAGAAACTGACTGACGGTCTTTTCAAGGCGACTTATCTGTTCATGAACTATCTGGACCTGACCGACCAGTACGGGCCGTTCATATTCGTTGGAGATGGAAGTGTGAAGCCTTACGGCGACTTCCGGCTTGGAAGGGACCAGTATATTCCCGAGACATCCTTTTATGAATATCTCGACATAAACGACGGAAAAAGGAAAACCGGACGCTACACAGAGGATCTTGGCGCCCCGGTGCATGTCCTGACGGCCTGTTACAACCGTTCCTTTGGCAACGGGTTGGATATGGACCTGAGCTCCCGCTTCAGGTTGAGTGACGGCAGGTCCAAAAGTACCTTCCTCAACGGAATCACCGGCGTGGCAGCAGGCGACGGTTATGCTTATGTTGACGGTACACCATATTCCGGCAACGTACAGAGCCGCTTTTTCATGTACGACGAAGACCACTTCAAGGAATGGCTCACAACCCTTAAGGTCAAGAAGACCCAAAACAAGCATACCTCAGTCGCGGGAGCCAATTTCTGGTTCAACTGGAGCCAATCCTCATCCATGACCTCCAACTTTGCCTACGAAGCCAAGAAAGACCCCAAGGCCCTCACTTACAATGGGGAGCTTTATTATGTCCACAACACCGGGGCTCAGTACCTGGACGGATTCCAGAGCCGTCTTGCCCTGTTCGCCCAGGATGAGTGGAGAATCAACCCAAAAATCAATTTCCACTACGGACTCCGGGCGGAATACAGCGGAATCAGCGGAAAAGCCGCCCACAATCTAGAGGGAAAGGACAATAACTCCCGTTACAACGGCTGGTCCTTGCAAAGTCCCGGGGTAACCCTCACCCCATTCAGGAGGAATGTAATCAACGGGGCAGCGACATTGATAGGATATTACTACTTCAATTCCCATTGGGGGGCAGAGATTAATGCCATAGCCTCCTTGAACCATCCTAATCTGGGACAGTACAGTGACTCAAGCTTCCCCTTTGAGGGAGCACAGCCCAGCTATATCCTCCGCGGAGGAGTCAATTTCAAAAACAAGTGGCTTGACTTCCAGTCACTACTGACATATCTCAAACGGACGAACAGTTATGAGATGGGCATGTGGACCCACAAGCTTTCCCATGCCGCAGGAGGCTACCCGGCAGGCTATAACGAGACAGTCTATGTCAGCTCACTCTATGACATGGAGGTTCTCGGATGGACTACAGACATGATCCTGAGCCCGTTCAAGGGATTTACCTTCCACGGTCTGTTCACTTTCAGGATCCCCAGGTACCAGAACTACAGCTTCACACCTGTCTTCAGCGACGGATATTCCGAGGAATATGATTTCTCGGGGAAGAGGATCACCAGCAGCAGCGGCACCGAGATAGAACTGGAACCTTCCTATCAGACTGGCAAATGGAGATTCTGGCTGAGCGCCCGCTATTACAGCAGACGCTATATCAACATCACGAACACCCTCTACCTGAATCCACGCTGGGAGACTTTCGGAGGAGTGGATTTCAAGTGGAACGAGCATGTGAGCCTGTCCTTGAACGTTGTCAACTTCCTGAATGTCACTGGGGCGTCAGCCGGAATGCGGGAAGCCTCCCTGGCTACTGACGTCACCCCTTACCAGAACTATCTCACAAGCGGCTCCTACATCAGGCCGTTTACAGTCGAGTTCAGTACCCTTTTGAAGTTTTGAGTTTCAAATTATGATCGAAGGACTTAAGGTTGTGGCGTTCGACGCCGATGACACACTCTGGGAGAACGAACCCTTATTCAGGCACGCAGAAAAAAAGGTTGCAGATGTCCTCTCCGAATACGGTAGTTTTGAATATATCTCCGACGAACTCTACAAAGTGGAGTTCAAGAACATGGAGGACTACGGCTTCGGAGCGAAGGCATACACCCTGTCCATGATCGAGAATGCCGTTAACCTGTCCGGAGGCAAACTGACTGGAGACCAGGTCAAGTTAATCCTTGACAGCGGGAGGACTATCCTCCACAATCCTGCCACTCCCCTTCCGGGTGTAACCGAAACCCTCGGAAAACTTCAGGCTGACGGCCGCTACCGGCTTGTCCTTCTTACAAAAGGCGACCTTCTCGACCAAGAACACAAGATCTCCCGCTCCGGGCTGGGGAAGTATTTCAGCCACATAGAGATAGTCTCAAACAAGTCCCAAAAGGAGTACAATGTCCTCTGCGACAAGCTGGGAATAAGGATAGATGAATTGATGATGGTTGGAAACTCTTTCAAGTCGGACATCGAACCTGTACTGCAACTTGGCGGATGGGGTGTGTTCATTCCCTTCCATGTACTCTGGAAGCTCGAACACACGGAAGAATACGACCATCACCGCCTTTTCAAGGTAGAAAGGTTCAATGAAATTCTGAAAATTCTGCTATAATGGTTATATTTGATTGATGAAAAGATTCTTCATTCTTGCCATAGCATTATTGGTTTCCGTCGCCGGCCTCGCCCAGAACGGTCTGGTCGCGCCTAGTGTTGACCCGGAGGGAGATTCCCTGGCAATCGCCAAGGTAAGGGCCAGGATGGACTCCATCAGACAGTACAGGCCTACTGTCGCAGTCGTACTCGCAGGAGGAGGAGCCAGGGGTATGGCCCATCTTGGAGTCCTCCGTTACCTGGAAGAAAAAGGCATCCCTGTAGATCTGATCGGGGGTACCAGCATGGGTGGTCTGGTGTCGGGTCTCTACTCCCTTGGCTACAACGCAGAGTACCTTGATTCCCTGGTCAGGGCAATAGACTGGACAGTCATGATGTCCGACAAGATTCCTGACAGTTTCCAGACCTACAAGGTCAGGAACAACAAGGAACGCTTTGCCGTAAACATCCCTTTTCACTACGCGGACAAGGACTTGGAGGAAAGGGCCCAGAAGCAGATCCAATACACCAGGGAGCTTGAAAAGGGTAACACCCACACCGGAGACATGAGTTCCGAGATGATGGCCAAGATCGGACTCGGCATGCCTGACGGTTTCCTGTTCGGCTTCAACGTCAGGAACACTTTGAGTTCGGTCTCCGTCGGTTATCAGGATTCCCTGGACTTCAGTAAACTGCCTATCCCTTTCTACTGTGTGGCCACTGACATGTATTCCATGGCGGAAAAGAACTGGACTTCCGGAGACATGGTTGACGCCATGCGTTCCACAATGGCCATTCCCCTATATTTCAGACCTATCAGAAAGGAAGGCATGGTCCTCGTGGATGGTGGAACCAGAAATAATTTCCCGGTTGACATCGCCAGGGCGATGGGTGCGGACATAGTTATCGGTTCAGAAATGCCGATGAACAGGGATCTTGCAGACCTCGGGACACTCGGGAACCTGGCGATGCAGAACATCTCCTTGATGGGAGCGGATGCTGCCAGCATAGCCCGCGAAAAGACCGACCTTCTTCTACAGCATCCTCTCGATGGTTACACAATGCTGTCATTCGATGAAGAGAGTGTCGCTGACATCATCAATCAAGGGTATGCCAAAGCCCGGGAGAATGACGAAGGTTTCGAGGAAATTGCAAGGAAAGTCAGGTCTCATCCTTCAGTTCCCAAAGTTTCTCCTGCAATAGACATACACAAGAAAAAGGTAAAGGTAGGAGAGGTCAAACTCAACGGCATTACAGAAAAAGAAGCGAATTATCTTCTGAATCCGGCTATCCTTCCCCGTGACAACATGTACAACAGGGAGACCATCGAACAGTTGCTCTCCACAATTTACGGATCACGTGCCTTCGAATCCGTTACTTACAGGATGAGCGGGGCAAAGGAGCCTTACACCTTGGTTTTCGATTGCCAGAAAGGACAGACAAATGAATTCAGTTTCGGTGCACATGCCGACACCGATGAGAAAGTCTATATCGGAACGCATCTCGGCCTGGGCACCAGGAAACTCAGCGGTCCAAGATTCATAACCGAACTTAAAGTCGGTAATATCTCTCTGCTGAACCTCGATTTCTCCTACAAGCCACTTGCGGACTTGCCGGTCATCGGAGCAGCTTTGAAGAACACCTTCAGCATCTTCAATTTCAAGGACATAAAAACTAATTCCGGAGTTCACTTCAAAGCCCTGAACACCAGGGCAGACATCTATGCAGAGGACTCAAGGCTCACTTACGGCAAGGTACGGTTCGGTTTTTCTGCCGAATCCGAACCCTATGAAGATTACCTCGACCGCACTTTGGAATGGAAGGACTGGGACTGGGGCAGCCGATGGTTCTCGACATTTGCTTCGGCAAAGTACGACACTTTCGACGAGAGTTATTTTCCGTCAAAGGGTTTCAGCGCTTCAATCGATACCCGCTATGTGTTTGACGGTTATTCAATCTATCTGGAAAACGAGGGGCCTGAACCTGAAGAAGCTTATGAAGGAGATGTGCCTCCGTACAGCGTAGGAATGGGCAACATATCTGTTGCTATTCCCTTGGGGTCTTCTTTCGTTATCCAACCGTCGATTTATGCAGGTTGGACCACCGAAACCCCGGGGCACATGAATTTCATCCATTCCCTTGCAGTAGGTGGTATCCGTGCCGGAAGGTATGTGGACCACCAGATTCCGTTCTTCGGATTCGGCTCAGGTTTCCACACCTGCAAGCACTATGCGGCCACTACCCAGTTGGATTTCCGTTACCGGATCAACAACAAGAATTTTGTTACTCTCAGAACCGGTTCCTTCCACGATGAAGACGTTATAAATAACATCCTGAAGATGAAGCCCACGGCCTATGCCTTTGGAGTGGAGCTCGGCCAGAGATCCATCGCCGGCCCGATGCTGTTGGGTTTCCAGTGGTGCGATCTCACCGGATTCTCATTTTCCCTTTCTCTCGGATTCGATTTCTAGGAATACCTTTAGAACTTGACTCCGAACCGCAAACCTACCGACCAGCGTGCGAAACGTCCGGTAATCTTGCAGTCATTAATATACTGGTCTTTGTACGGAATACTCATCTTTCCCTTGAAAGAAAAGCTGTCATAGCTGCCATAAAGGGAAAAATACTTATTCTCTTTTGAATAGATCATTCCTGCGCGGGTCACATAATTGATGAGCAGGTTTCCGTTCATCGAGGTTGTGGGACCTTTGACAAACTCCCCGACATTGTCATCTACTTCATAGGTTGTTGAAGAAAACCTGTTGAACAGGGTCACCATGGGAATGGCGGTGAGGTTGAAGGTGAGGTTCCTGAGACCCTTGCCGGTACTTTCATCCGGTTGCCTGTGCAAAGCCACGAAATTGTAGGAATAACCACCGCCGAAAGAAACCTGTGTTGTCGTGTATCTGGATACACCTGCAGACATGGCAGAAATCAAATCTTCAGGAGAACTTTCTACCAAACCGTTTATGACCTTGGAACCGAACATGAACGAACCTGCTGAACGGCGCTGAACCTTATCTCCTTTGTAAACAGCCGAATAGGCGAAGGACCTTCGGTTGAATGAATAGGATACATCTGCGATGAAAGCCCTGAGCCTGGCAGGGTTATCAGTCTCTCCAGAAGTATCGGAGTAATCATCGGTATCTGGAACACCTATTGACAGCTCGTATCCCATCGGATGGGTAAAATCCATGTACTGAAACTGGAAGGCATAGCCTGAGGAGGTGAAATCAAATGAAAGATTGCTGTTCTTGAATTCCTTGTCTCCGAATATTTTCTGATTCCATCCCAGCGAGAGGTTTCCATAACCGGCCTGGATGCCTATTGATTTGTCATACCCACCATACAGCCAGGAATCCATGGATC
>CAMHFA010000037.1 GCA_946184255.1 uncultured Bacteroidales bacterium | reverse complement strand
ATGTTCAGAACCTGGCAGATCGGTCCGAGTCCGTGGGTGGGATAGTTGTCCCCGCGGTTCTCCATGTTGTAGTCAAGCCTCCAGGTCTCGCTCTTATCCCAACCTTCGGAAAGGAAGTGGATATAGGCGCCTTCCACGTGATAAACCTCACCGAAGAGACCATGCTGGGCCATATTCAGTGCAGACATCTCGAAGAAGTCGTAGCAGCAGTTCTCCAGCATCATCATGTGCCGGCGGTTCTTCTCGCAGGCATCGACAAGCTGCCAGCATTCGTCTATTGTCATGGCAGCCGGCACTTCGCAGGCCACATGATGACCATGCTCCAGGGCATAGACTGAGATGGGCACATGGTCCAGCCAGTCGGTTGCGATGTACACCAGGTCAATGTCGTCCTTGTCGCACAGCTCCTTGTAAGCTTCCTCTCCGAGGTAGTTGTCGGCAGCAGGCAGCCCAGCCTCCTTGAGGATGTTCTGGCAGATGTCCAGGCGCTCCTGTTTCAGATCACAGAGAGCCACTATCTTGACTCCGTCGATATGGGTGTAACGGCTTACTGCGGAAGTTCCGCGGCCACCCACTCCCACAAATGCGATACGGACCGTTTCGATCGGGTCGCATTTCATTCCGAGGGCGCTCACCTGGCCGGGGGCGCGGGGTGGAGCCTTGAGTTCAATGATTCCGTTCTTTATCTGGGCCGGTACGGAAGCCGGGACCTTCTTCCCGCAGGAGACCAGGGGAAGGATGCAGACCAGTGCAAGGAACAATACTTTTCTCATAATCTATGAATAATTAATCTTATCTAATCACAAGCCAGTTGTGTCCGTTGGCAGGAATCGTGACCTTGATCCGGACATTGTATTTCCGGTCGATCCGGAACTTGCGGACCTTGCCGTCCTGCTCCTGGATCCGGGCTTTCCTGGTAAGACCGGTGTAATATAGAGGAAGGGTTATCGTCCGTGTGATATCTTTGTCAGTTGGGTTGTAAAGCATCACGAATCCCTTTTCTTCGAGAGAAGGATTTACGTGCATTATTCCGTCCCAGTCGCGTCCGTCAGGACGGCGCAGGTGGATGATGTCGCTGCACAGGATGTCCCGATGGGCCTTGTACCAACCGATTATCTCCTTTATCGCTTCCTTTGTCCTCTCAGTGTCATAGAGTCTGAAACCACGGTAGCAGGACTGGACGCCCGAGCCGTAGTTCTGGATCATGTGGGCCTTGTAGAAATCCAGGTGCTCGTCGAGCGGCTCAATGGTGGCCGCAGCGCCACCCCCTTGATACTGGACAAGAGGAGTGAAGGTCCAGCTGCTGGTGGGAATACGTTTCCACGTTCCGTCATAGATATTCTGGCGTCCAAGGATGATCTGCCTGTCTCGGGGGAGGGACCAGTTGACCTCACGGTAGCCTATGAAGCATTTCGTGGAGCCGATGAGCAGGGTGCCCTCGTCCGGGACATTCATATATATTCCTTCGGCCCTCATCCATTTGTAGAGATCCTCAAGCATCTTCCTTTGTTTCCACTGGGAGTCCTCAAGGCCTTTGTGGAAGGCATGGGAGGTCGAAGCGCAAGGGTCTCCAGAATAGGATCCGTCGTGCTCGAAAAAGTCCATTCCGGTCTTCTCGAAGAAGGTTTTTATCTTCCTGAAATAATCATGGCCCCATTCGCTGGAGAGGCAGGGCGAGCTGCCGAAGGTCATCCCTCCACGCTTCCCGGTCTCGGGATTAATGACGTCCACATCGTCACTGATCCAGCGGCTGGCAAGCAAGGAATATCCTCCAATCTCTATTCCCCTGGAATGGGCATAATCGACATAACCTTTGAATTTGGCAATATTCTCCTCAGACTCGTCTTCCATGTTGAGGCCGGACCCGAAACTAAGGATTACCATTTCATAGCCGGTCTCGACACATTGGTCAATGGCGGTCTTGACATCTTCCTCCTTGGAAGAAGTCAGATGCATGAATATGGGATTCTCCGTGGTCCACGGTGCCAGTGTGGTACGGAATCGCCTGATTGACAAAGTCTTTCTCTCACGGTCCTCACTGTCCAAAGGCATTATCCAGTTGCGGTAGCTTTCGAACCTGCTTCCAGCATCAATAGTTTCATCGGGACCCTGTGGCAGCCTTGAGACCAGCAGACACGGAGTGTTGAGTGCATAATTGACCTGTGAAGTGTAACGCGGATCCTTCTCCCAGTAAGTCGTGGTGCAGGAGACCTGTCTCCAGTCGCTCTCCACATACAGTTTGCCTTCCGGAGAGAGGGGTACGTGGTCAACGTCGGATTCATACTCGACGACTGCAAGTTCTTCCAGTGTGAATTTGTCGAGATTGATTTTCTTACCACTTTCATTTACCACGACCAGCCATTTGCCGATGATAGGCGCCCCGTCGTAGATCTCGTAGTGAAGTTCAACCTTCACTCCTTTGACCGGTTCGGGCCCTTCCAGGAAGAATACCAGTTCCTTCCCTTTAGGGTTCCAGTCTTTGATAAGTGCCCAGCGCTTCCGGTTCCATTCCATCCTCTTGGTGAGGCCGGTCACTTTGAAGTCAACCACCTGGAACGAATCCGGCAGGGGTGTGAACCTGTCGAGCCACCCATCAAGCAGGTAACCATATTCCTCGATGCCATCAAGGCCTCCGAGGGAATAATCTTTCCCGTCGATGGTAATTGTTCCCTCTGGACTCGCAGTGCGGATGAAGGTTTCGCCGGTCGAATTGTGGATAATGTTCGTGGTAGCCAGGTTCGGCTGGATCCTGAATACCCTGCTGACCAATCCGTTGGTTAAGATGATATCTTTCCCGTCGGAAGATTTCCCTACGGTTGAGGTAAAAGAAGAACCATCGATGAGCCAGTCCTTCTCCGACCGTTCGGTGTTGACTGCGACCGACGGAAGCCTTTCAACTTTCTCACGGAGAGTCTCTTGGGCAACAAGAAGAAATGGGAGAAAGGCTAAAGTGACCAGCAGAGTGAATTTCAATCTGTTCATTCCTATTTGAAGTCGTACCATTCTCCCCAGGCCATGAGCACATAAGGGGTCGGGTTCTGGTGGAAGTGGGCATTCTTGTACATCGTCATCCAATATGCCTCGCGGTGATCGATCCCATGGGCGCCAATCTCGTTCTCATGTTGGGAGACCAGCAGCCTGGGGCTGAAGTCGGCCACGTGCTCGTCGTAGTCGTGAATCCAGCAATCCATTGCGAGGACGTCGATCTTCGGCAATCTTAAATGAATATCTTTCAACCACTTGAGATCCGCTCCTTCGTCCTGCCACTGGTCACCGGTAGCACCCACTACCTTGCCGTTCGGCAAGGTTACTATCCAGATGTTGTTTTGGACGGCATCCTGGTGGCCGGGCAGCACGTTGACTGTGAGTTTTCCTTTGGGATGGTCGATTCCGAAGGTGTGAAGGTCATCGAAACGGACGTGGTGTACCTTTGGATCATCCTTGAATATCTCGTCTGTCGCATAGATAGGAACATCCTTCCCGTGGCAGATATCGCGGACGTGGTTGTCTATGTGGTCATAGTGGTTGTGGGTGTAGAAGAGAACGTCCACCTTGTCCACGATCTTATCCATTATTTCGTCGGGAATGAGTTTCCCGTCGCGGCCGTTGAGGTCCACTGCGATAGTGATGTCACGGGTGCGGAACAGCATTCCACAGTTGTAAAGCTTGTAAATCCTGACATCCTTTTTCTTAGTAAAAGGATTGTTGAGGTCATCGATAACACGGTTCATCCTCTTCGCGAGGAAGTCTATTACCGCCGGATTGTCTATGGGGGCCGGCTCATGGGTTACTGCATCGATCATGAGCATGGCCATCTCCCTCTGGAGGTTTATCTTGATCTGGGGAGTGTTCTCATTCAGGGCCTTGTCTGCCAGGTCGAGCATGTAGTAGGCCTGGTGCTGGAGGTAGAGTTCAGAACGGCCCCAGTATTCCTTGAGATAGCGATGGCCTGGCACAGCGTGACGGCTTTGGACCTCCTGTGAGAAGGCGGAAACGGAAACAAGCAGGATAGCTGCAGATAGGATTGTGGATTTGAAACTCATTTTGAAATGTTATTAGTCTTTAATTATGCCGCGACTATAAAGATAGCTTTTTTTGAGTATATTTGTAAGACAGACTAATCAAACCACAATCATAACATGAGATTTAATCACATCTTGGGCGGCCTTGCAGCGACATTGCTGCTCTTCGCCTGTTCGGGCAACACCGAGAGGATCGCGAACACCCTGAGGGCTCCTGCCTATCCTTTGGTTTCTATCGATCCCAACACCAGCGCCTGGTCGGCTTCTGACCAGTTGTTTGATTCACCGGTCCAGCACTGGACCGGAAAGGAATTCCCCCTTATCGGAGTCCTGAAGGTTGACGGAGAAACCTACCGCTTCCTCGGTGCCGAGGACGGAGAGTATTCATGGATCATTCCCTCTGACGATCCTTGGACTGGAAAGATGACGAAGACCGTTGCCATCGACGCACCCAAAGATGGTGAGAGAGTGTTCATGGTCTATGGAGGCAACACTGGTACTGAGTTCTATTTCAATGATGTCCGTGTTGCGAGGATGGGCAGAAGAGCCTACATGGATTTATTTACCCCCCTTCCCAAGGCAGCGGTTGAATCCCTTCAGGAAGAGAACATCCTTTCAGTCAACACGGTTGAGGCCGAGGGTGACCTGCAGCCCCAGTTCGGACTCCTTCTTCACAGGAATCCTGAACCTCTTTTCACCAAGACCGCTGTCCAGAAATTCGCTGATGTCCAGCCGACCCGCACTATCTACGGTTTCACCTGCGGTCCCGTTGACCTGGAACTTACTTTCATGGCACCTCTCCTTCTTGATAACCTGGAGTTGGTAAGCCGTCCGGTCAATTACATTTCCTATGACGTCAAGGCCAACGACGGCAAGAAGCATGATGTGAAGGTCTATTTCGAGGCTTCCCCTCTCTGGGCGGTTGATTATGCCAACCAGAAGACTTCTACCGAGTGTTTCGAGGACGGAGGACTTCTTTATCTCAAGAGCGGGACCCTCTCCCAGAACATCCTCGGGAAGAAGGGTGATGACCGTCGCATTGACTGGGGTTATTTCTACCTCGTTTCCGAGAAGGAAGGGACCGATGTCGGAATAGGTACCGGTGCTGACCTCCGCAACGCCTTCATCGGCGGAGCCCCTGTCTCCGGTGTCGGGACTTCCGGCAACGATGCTTCCGGCCGCATGGCGGTAGTCCGTGACCTTGGCACCGCTTCCAAGGCATCCGGCAAGGTGATGATCGGTTACGACGACATTTTTTCGATCCAGTACTTCCAGGAGAATCTCCGTCCCTACTGGAACAAGGACGGCAGCAAGACGATCAAGGATGCCTTCCAGGCAGCCAACAATGAGTACAAAACCCTTGCGAAGAAGTGCGCTGCCTTCGACCTGCAGATGATGAAGGACGCCCTCGCTTCCGGCGGTCAGGAATATGCCGAACTCTGCGCCCTGGCCTATCGCCAGGCCATCCACGCCCACAAACTCGTCGAGGCTCCGAACGGTGACCTTCTCTGGCTTTCCAAGGAAAACAACAGCAACGGCTCTATCGGAACTGTCGATGTTACCTATCCTTCCGCCCCGCTGTTCCTGCTCTACAATCCCAAGCTGGCCGAAGGCCTGATGAACCACATCTACTTCTTCAGCGAAAGCGGCCGCTGGACCAAGCCTTTCCCTGCCCATGACGTGGGAACATATCCCCTCGCCAACGGCCAGACCTACGGCGGTGACATGCCTGTCGAGGAAGGAGGCAACATGCTGACCCTCACCGCTGCAGTCTGCCACTATGAGAACGATTTCTCCTATGCGAAGAAGCATTGGGAGACCCTCACCACCTGGACTGAGTACCTGATGCAGTTCGGCCTCGATCCCGAGGATCAGCTCTGCACAGATGACTTTGCCGGCCGTTTCGCCCACAACATCAACCTTTCCGTCAAGGCCATCCTGGGAATTGCTTCCTACGGCTACATGGCCGGCAAACTTGGCTATGCCGACGTTGCTGAAAAATACACCAAGGCTGCGAAGGAAATGGCCGCCGAGTGGGTCAAGATGGCTGACGATGGTGATCACTACCGTCTGACCTTCGACCGTCCCGGAACCTGGAGCCAGAAGTACAACCTCGTCTGGGACAAGCTTTTGGGATTGAATATATTCCCAGAGGACGTAGCCCGGAAGGAACTGGCCTACTATCCTTCGGTTTCGAACGTTTACGGACTCCCGCTGGATAACCGCGAGACCTACACCAAGACCGACTGGATCATGTGGACTGCAACTATGTCAGAGGACATGGAGCAGTTCCAGTCCTTCGTGAAACCAGTCCGCAAGTTCATGAACGAGACAGTGGACCGTGTCCCGATGTCAGACTGGGTGTACACCGACAAACCGACCCATCGCGGTTTCAAGGCCCGTTCGGTCGTCGGAGGTTATTTCATCAAGATGTTAGCTGACAAGAAGTAGGAAGCTCTCAATACATCAAGTGCTTCTTGGACTTTTTCTTCCAGCCGGCCTCACCTTTGTACTCAGTGAAGTAGATGATGAGGTCGGCTTCGCTTTTCCAGTCGGTGAAATAGATCGTCTTCTTGGCCTCGCTCTTCCATTTGGTGAAGAACCAGATGCCGTTGTTGTCCTTGGCCTCACTCTTCCACTCTGTCTTGTAGACGATAAGGTCGGCCTCGCTCTTGTATTCTGTCACATAGACCTTGACTTTGGCTTCGCTCTTCCATTCCGTGCTGTAAACTGTCTGTCCTGAAACGGCCATGCAGAAAAGCAGTGCGGGCAGAAGGATGAATATTCTTTTTAACATGGGAATCTGAGTTTTAGCAGTTGTACTGCAAAACTCGTGCATTGGCTCGAAGTTGCAAATTGAGACAATTATTAGTAATTTTATATGCTATGAAGCATCATTCATTCTTACTGCTGGCCGCAGTCCTTGTGGGGATGGCCGCCTGTGACAACAACAAGACTTACGATATGGGTACTTACGGTTATGATCTGGACTACTTCGCCGCGAAAGGAGTCGGAGTTCTCGAACTCAAGAGCTCAGACGGCCTGGCGAAAGTGCTGGTGGTCCCTGCCTACCAGGGACGTGTGATGACCTCCACCACCGGAGGCAACGAGGGCATGAGCTATGGCTGGATCAATTACAAGGCGATAGACGAGGGAATGGTTAATCCCCAGTTCAATCCCTTCGGAGGCGAAGAGCGCTTCTGGATAGGACCGGAAGGAGGACCGTTCTCCTGGTATTTCAAGCCGGGAGAGGAGCAGGTCTATGCCAACTGGAAAGTCCCCGCTTTTATCGACACTGAAGCCTTTGAAGTCGAGTCTTCGTCAGACTCACAGGTCGCTTTCACCAAGGAACAGACTCTTTCCAATGCCTCCGGCAACGAATTCAAGATCGGAGTCCGCAGGACGGTGACTCTTCTGGATAAGGCTGGTATCGAAAAGCTTCTTGGAATCAGTATTCCAGGCGGGGTCCGTCCTGTAGCCTACTGCACCGAGAACACTCTCGTGAACAAAGGTACTTCGGCCTGGACCAAGGAGACAGGAATGCCCTCGGTCTGGCTTCTCGGGATGTACCCTCCTACACCGACCACCACGGTGTTCATTCCTTACAACAAGGACTTCGAAGGCCGCGTGGTCAATGACGAATATTTCGGGAAGGTTCCTTCCGACAGGCTCTCGGTCAAGGACGGGATGATATATTTCAAGATCGACGGGGAATACAGGGCCAAGATCGGCCTTCCGGCTGGAAGTGCAAAGGACATCTGCGGAAGCTATGACTCAAAAGCCGGAGTCCTGAATATCCTGAAGTACACAGTCCCGGAAGGGGACAATGACTATGTCAACGGCCAGTGGGGTCCTCAGGAGGATCCTTTCAGCGGAGACGTGATCAATTCCTACAATGACGGTCCCACCGAGACCGGAGTGGTTATGGGACCGTTCTATGAGATTGAGACCTCTTCGCCCGGTGCTGCTCTTGCCCCTGGTGCCAGTCTTACCCACACCCAGTACACCTTCCATCTTGAAGGCTCCCGCGAAGACCTCGCAAGGATAGTGAAGACAGTTTTCGGAGCCGACCTGGATGAGATCATTACCAAGTTCTGATGAATAAGAGAATCGCTTTCATCGACTGGCTGCGGGTAGCAGCCTGCCTGATGGTGATGCTGGTCCATTCCAGCGAGAATTTCTATGGTGCGGATTCTTCTGGCCTGGCCGGGAATATGTCCATGCTTGCCAACGAGGCCAACCGCTTCTGGGTA